>DATMOZ010000265.1:0-13381 GCA_035567995.1 Acidobacteriaceae bacterium | reverse complement strand
TTTCAAACCGAGTTCGGTCATGACAAAGGTTTTTGCATTTCTGCCACCTACAAACGGCGGCCTCACCAACAATGTGGTCAACACTGCCATTTCGACCACGACCGCGAATCTGTGGGACGTCAAGATCGATCAGGTCATCTCGGATAAGCAGCGCATCTCCGGTGGGTTTGACCTTGACGATACGAAGACCGGCAATACTTCAAGTCTAGGACCCATCTTCGGATCCTCCACCAAACAGGACACTCGGTACGTTCGCCTCAACCACTACTACGTCTTTAGCCCCAACGTAGTCAACCATGCGCTCTTTGGATTCACCCGCCGTTTCAGGACAGAAGCTTCCAACACCATAGGTGGGAATTTTCCAAGTCAGATCGGACTCACGGGGGTTGCGGAGACCACCTTCCCATGCATTAAATTCATCGGCACCCCGTACGAGTCATTGCTTAACAACTGCGGTGCCTCGCAATTTGCGGACAACGTCTACCAGTACGCCGATTCCGTGAGCTGGAATAAGGGAAAGCATAGTTTCAAGTTCGGCGGAGAGTTCCGAGCCCTGCAATTTAACGTGCGCCGGCTTACCCAGTCCTCTGGCGAATTCGATTTCAAGGCAACAGAGACCAGCGCTCCCGACGGAAATCAGGGCGACCCCGTAGCCAGTTCTCTCTTTGGCCTGGTGAACACCTCCATCCTGAACTATGGCGCATTCAGTGGGGTCCGGTACAAGAGCTTTGCGATCTATGCGGGGGACACTTACAAGGTCCTGCCCAAACTAACTCTGAATTATGGTCTCCGCTGGGACCTTGATCTGCCTGCCGCCGAAGCGTTTGATCGCTTTTCAGCTGTTGATCCGACGCTGCCGAACCCTGGCGCCGGAGGCATCCTCGGGGCATATACATATTTCGGAAGTGGTCCAGGACGCAACGGACAGAAGCGTCCACAGGATGTCTACAAGAAGTTATGGGGCCCGCGCATAGGCTTCGCTTACAGCATTAACGATAAGACAGTGTTACGAGGCGGTTATGGCATCTTCTACCAACCACTGAAAGAAGGATCGTTTGCGGATCAGGACGGGCTCGGTTTCTTTAATAAACAGACGATTAGCCCAACGAACGGCGGTCCTACCCAGATTGACAATGGCGTGACAAAGATTTTCCCGCCATCTGGACCCTTTACGCCCGAAGGGCAAAATGGAAGCAATGGGGTGATTCTGGTCCCGAAAAATAGCGGGAGGGCAGCAGACACCCAGTCCTGGAATCTCGACGTACAACGCCAGATCACAGCGAACCTGGTCCTGAGTGTGGCTTACGTCGGTGCCAAGGGCACCCACTTGCCGGCATTGAACATTATTCCCAACCAGGTGAACCCATCGTTCCTCGCGCTCGGAAGCGACATATCAGCGAATGTCACCTGCCTCACGAGTGGGACATGCCCAACAGCGATTGCCGCGGGTGTCAAGTTGCCTTACGCCGGATTCACCGGAAATATCAACCAGGCTCTTAGACCTTTCCCTCAGTACGGTGACTTCAACCAGGAAGATAACTCGTTTACGCCGGACCGCAGTGGCAACTCAACTTATAACGCGATGCAACTTTCATTGGACAAGCGCTTCGCGGAGGGCCTCAGCTTTCTTGTTTCCTACACCATTTCGAAGAATCTCACAGACGCCGATTCGTCTGGTCCGGGCGTTTCTGGATTCACCGGCACCAACGAGTTCATCGGTCAGAATTCGTTCGATCGCAAAGCTGAAAAAGCGGTGAGCCAGCTCGATACACCACAAAGCCTGGTGATAAGTTTTTTCTATGAACTACCCATCGGGCGCGGAAAGAAATACCTAAGCGGAGGAGGGGCGATGGACCGCCTCGTGAGCGGCTGGAGCGTTTCAGCGATCCTCGGCTACCACTCGGGGAACCCGACTGAGGTATATGGTCCCTGCGGAGGTACAGCCGGTGACGTTTTGTTTGCAGGATGCCACTTCACTGGAGCTGCGAGAGTCAATGTCGTGCCGGGAGTTCGCCAGACCAACAAGGGCTCCGGCCTTAACCCGCGCACCACTCCGTTCTGGAATCCTGCGGCCTTCGTGAACCCCGCCCCTCTAACATTCGGCAATGAACCTCGTTCTCTGGCCAGCGCCCGCTTCTATGCATCGAAGAACGAAGACTTCACGATAGGTAAGATAACCCGGCTGTTCGGTGACAAGGCCATCGCCGACTTCCGCGCGGAGTTCTTCAACCTATTCAACCGGCACATTCTCATCCCAAGCGTCGGAAATCCCCAACTCAATTCGCCGTTTATTCCTGTGACGCCCGGACCCAATAGTCCATGTCCGGGACCGTTCGCGTGCGGTTTCGGCTCTATCAGCAATTCGAGTGGACCGCGAACGATTCAATTCGGTCTGAATATCTCATATTGAGGCCCGGCGGAGGCTGATCTTTCGGTGCGTGCTTTCGATCACCCGTGGCTTGCTCGAAACATCAAGCTTTATAGTCCACCGGCACGCCATTTACCGACAGCAGGTTCCTCTCGGTTTTATATTTGCCGCCTGCAGGAATAACTATCAGCGCGCGTGATTCACCCGGCGAGAGCGTGATGAGCTGCTTTCCTTCCACCCGTCTCTTTATTACACGGTGTTGAGTTAGGTCATACATGTCAAACTCGCCAGGGTCTAGTCGGAGGATAACTGTCCGCTCGCGTCCCCATGGGTTGTAATAGAGGTATGTCGGGTACTTAGATTCAGCCAGGAAATCGGACTTCGACGCGTGCAATTGCAAGACGAAGGTATCTTCAGTTGGGGCTACCAATGCTGCCCACCACATGCTGTATGCGCCACCATAGACTGACCTATGGCTCTTATAGTCTCCGGCTGCATACGGGCTTTTGCCGTCGTGTTCAAGGTCCAGCCTTTCATACGGAATTGACGGCGCCAGTTCGGGCCGGCTTTGTAAATCTGCCGGCAGATACTCTGGGTAAAACCACCGTAAATTTGCCGCCACATTCAGGGCATATTGCGCAATGACGCCTGCCAGTTCAGGGCAATATCGCACTACGGGAAGCAGGTACGGGAGCACCATCATAGACTCCATGCTGTATGCCTGACCTTGCGGCTCCGAATGAAAACCCTGCATCAGGCCATTTACTTCCCGGCCGCCCCACACCCCAGTCTGCATTCCCCCGTCTTTAGCATCAAGCAGCCGCTTCACAGCTTTGTGCGCATCGATACTGGAATCTTGTGTACTAAGACGCGCCGCAGCCATGCATGCCAGCGCGGCGCTGGGAATTTCATACCATGGGTTTTCGGCGAAGGATAGATATCGCTGAAGTCCGATCTTCGCCTCCTGCAGATACACCGCGTCCCCGAAGAGTTCGTGCGCCATTAGCATCAAGTATCCGTACCCACCGACCGTATCCGGCTGCCGATAACGGTCTTCGTTTGTAAACGGCGCACGCTGACCGAAGTTATATCCCTGTTGGTTGAAGTCGTAGTGAACATCATGCGCCAAGGTCACGAGGCGGTCAGCGCTGCTGCGCACCTGCTTCAAGAGCACAGGATCTTGTGGCTTCTGCAACCGCAGGAGACCGCTGGCCATGGCATTGATGTTCATCAAATACCAGTACTCGCATCGGTTCCCCTGGTAGCCATCAATGAAGATCCCGGCATCCTTGTTGTAGTACTTGCTAAGTGCAGGCAGGAATGAGCGGACGTCTTCTCCTCGCAGTGCTTTTCCCACAAGGATTGGAGCGAGCGTTGTCATCCCTCCGTCATCCGTTGCCTCCAGCGCGGATACAAAGTACGGACTGCCATCTTGCCGCGTGAATCTCACAGCATGGCTCGGGTCCATCACATAGTGTTGGAACGCATCCGCGATAGGGGCCCACTCGAGCGGCAGCATCTCTGGCCTTGGCGGCAGACTGACTGTGAAGTCCGCCGCTTGCATCGCACCGATATTTGCCATACCTGCTGCAAGTGCATCGCCGCCGATCAGGGTTGCGACAGTAGTGGCTGCGCACCCCTGCAAGAAATTCCGTCTATCGGAACTAAAGTGCTTCAACATCGCGTTTCACATCCGTGCGGCTGGCGCCGGCTTCTCAAGATACATGACATGATGGACGACGAGGCCCTCACGTCATTCCTGGTTCACCATAGCGAACTTTGTTGCGCGTGAGACATGCGTGGACACGGCTGTTCAATTGTGGAATGGTGAAAGGCTTGGTGAGAAAATCCACCGCGCCAGCATCAAAGCCGGCGCGCGTACTCCCCTCATCCCCATATGCGGTGAGGATCAGAACCGGGATATCCGCAAACGCCGTGTGGGCTCGCAATTTTTCCAAAACCTCGAACCCGCCCATCTTTGGCATCTTCAGATCGAGGACGATCAAATCGGGAACCATATTCTGAATTTCCGTCAGACATTGCTCGCCGTCCTCAGCCTCCACAACGGTGTACGCCTTTGACAGCGCGGCCTGGGCCAGCAGACGAACGTTCGCATCGTCATCCACCACTAGAATGCGCATCGTTCTCTCTGGCGCAGTGACGGTACTTGCAACGGACACAGAAACCATGTCCTCCTGCGCACCCGCGACGGACACATCACCACCTTCATACGCGCAGAAGACCTGCATCCCTTTTCCGTGTTCGGCGGCCAGCGCCTTCGCGAGTGTCTCAATCTCACGCACTTTCGCGTCATCGTGCAGCGGATCATGATGAATCAATGCGACACGCCTCACCTCGGCCGCCGCGGCCAGTTCCACCACATACTGATATGTGCTGTGCCCCCAATTCTTTTTCGCGGGATACTCCGCGGGAGTGTATTGGGCGTCATGAATTACCAGATCTGCTCCGAGCATGAACTCAGCGTGACGTCGGTCACCTGCGTGCAGTATCGCGTCGATTGAGCCAGGCTTGGCGTCAGCCCGCCAGAGTGTTTCAGAGAATGGCTCATGGTCGCTCAGATATAAGACGGCCACACCGTCTGCCTCAACGCGATAGCCGAGAGTGGTTGCGGGATGATTCAGATATTGCGTAACCACTCTTAGACCGTCGATCTCATGCACGCCCTCTGTCAGTTCGCAATAAGCGATCTTTGCGGGCAACTGACTCAGTTCCACGGGAAAATACGCGTACTCCATCTGACCGCCAAGCACATCCGCGAGCGACGGCCCAACTCCTCCGGGCGCACAGATCCTGAATTCATTTCCCGGCACAAAAAGCGGTGTGAAAAACGGAAAGCCTTGAATGTGGTCCCAGTGAGTGTGGCTGAGCATAATATTTCCGCGTATCGGCTTCGGTGCATTCGCCATCAAATCAAGTCCGAGCGCGCGCGCGCCTGTGCCGCAGTCGAATATCAACCGTTGGCCAGCATTGGTCAGTAGCTCGACGCACAATGTATTGCCGCCGAAATGGACAGTAGATCCGCCTGGAGTAGCAATGGATCCCCGTGTACCCCAAAACCGCACGCGCATGAATTCACCTCCGCGGCATCA
Source organism: Acidobacteriaceae bacterium (assembly GCA_035567995.1). Lineage (GTDB taxonomy): Bacteria > Acidobacteriota > Terriglobia > Terriglobales > Acidobacteriaceae > JBBPYY01. The sequence goes on along the minus strand of DATMOZ010000265.1, from coordinate 7,903 downwards.
TGCTGCTTTACCCTTGTTCGACCCCAACCCGTTCAAGAAACTCCGCCAATTCAGCGACGTGCGCTTGAGTCCGCTCCATTGACTGATCTTTGGCCGCCCGCTCAATCGCCGAGCCGATGTCAGTGATCGCCTTGAAGCCAAAACTCGCTCCCGTACCCTTCATGTTGTGACCTATCCTGCAAGCTTCTTCATAATCCAGTCGGCCGGCGGCCTCGCGAAGCTGCACCAAGTCTTTCCGGATGTTTTCGAGATAACGCGGAGTAAATTCCGCCAGCGAGTTATCGACGCGTACTGGGATTTGCGGAGAAGCATGTACCTCCTCACACGTATGCGCATAGCGGCGAATTGCCGCGATCAGGACCGGTCTCCTAACCGGCTTGGTCAGGTGGGCATTGAACCCGATCGCGACGCTTCTTTCGATGGAGTCGGTAAACGCGTCTGCAGTTAGCGCCACAATCGGCAATCGACCACCATCATGCGCGGCTTCCCATGCGCGAAACTCCGCTGTTGCTGCATAACCGTCCATGACCGGCATATGAGCATCCATGATGACGAGGTCGTAGTGGTTGGATTTCATCTTCGAGAGCGCAAGTGCACCGTTCTCAGCGAAATCGAGGCTGCAGTTTGAATTTTTGAGATATGCCTGGATGAGAAAGCGATTGTCTTCAGAGTCATCCGCTAGCAGAATGTGAGCGAATGGCAGGTCGCTCACATTCACCGGCATGTGCGGCGCGATCTGCGAGGGCATGGCTCGCGCCGTATTCTGTGAAACGCCCAGCCGAACCGTAAAGAAGAAGGCGCTTCCTCTACCCGCTTCACTCTCAACCCAGATCCTGCCACCCATCAACTCGACGAGTTGCTTTGAAATCGCTAACCCAAGGCCCGTGCCGCCATATTTACGAGTGGTCGAAGATTCGGCCTGCGTGAAGCTCTCGAAGATACTCGTTAGCTTGTCCGCTGAAATGCCAACGCCACTATCGCGCACGGCGAATCGCAGCGCACCAGCCGCGCTGTCTTCAGGATCAGGGTTCACATCAATATGCAGTCCGCCGCTCTCGGTGAACTTCATGCCGTTACCGAGAAGATTCAGCAGAATCTGACGAAGCCTCGTCGGATCTCCGACGAACCAACTCGGCAAGTCTGCGGAGATGGAATAAGTAACTGTCAGACCCTTTTCAAGCGCGTGTATACGTCCCAGTTCCGTGGCTTGCTCAACGACCTCCGCAAGATCGAAGTCGATGCTCTCCATCGATAGATTTCCCGACTCCACTTTAGACAAATCAAGTATGTCGTCGATCAGTTCCAGTAGATTGTTGCCTGCCCGCTTAAAGATCCCAACGTACTTATCTTGCTCGCTCGTCAATTCAGTTTCAGACAAAAGATCAGCAACGCCGAGGATTGCATTCAGAGGAGTGCGGATCTCGTGGCTCATGCTGGCGAGGAAGTCGCTCTTCGCCTGTGTCGCGCGTTCAACTTCCTTGTTCAGCCGCGCAATCGTCTCATGTTGAAGGACCATTTCGTGTGCAAATAGTTGAATCTGCCGGCGCTCGTTGTAAGTCGCATCGGCAAGTTCCAGCAACAGAATCTTCTCGTCTTCCAGATTCACCGCATACGCCTGCAGGTGATACTCTTTGCCGTTATCGTCAGACTCTGTCCAGAACTCTGATTGCAGGCGTTCCGAAGAGCCCATTTTCCAGAAGTCTTCCGCGATCGGCAAAAAAGCTTCAAGGAAGGGAAAGTGTTCAAGCAGATCGATGCTGGCCGCTGAGAGTTTCTCCTTCGGTACGAGATGTCTAAGCCAATCAGGACAACGCCCTGCCAATGTGAACTCGCCGGAGCGTTGGCGCTCGAACACGGCGAACTGCATCGCAGACAGCAGCAGCGCGGCTGGGTGATTTGAAGAACTCGCTTCAGAGGATTTCGTCGACATCTGACGATCGGACATGTGCCTCCTTTCAGCATTTGCCGCGCCAGCTTCAATAAGACGTCCTCAACCTCAGGATGGCGGGCCTCAGCTTACTACGGGGCGCTAAGAATCTGTCGAGCCGCCCGGTGTCCCGAGCCGAGCGCCGCATGCACTGTGCCCCAATGGCCCCGCAGATCAGTATGCTCACCCGCAAAGAACAACGTGTCCTCAACCGGTGTAGCCATAGCGAACGGCGCATCGAGTTCCCCGGCAAGAACATAGCTATATGCGCCACACGCGAACTCGTCTTGCGCCCAGTTGTGAAACTGCCAATCCACAAGCTGGAACTCAAGCCACGCCGCGTCGCGTTCAAAGATGCGGGCCAGTTGCTCGACCGCTTCCCTGCGCAGAACATCCACGCCTTTCGCTGCCTGCAGGCGCTCACTCATAGCCTCGGCTACCCTGCCACCGCACCAACCGGTCAACACGGGGCAAGGATCTGGATGCGGAGTCCACCACACCTTAAACGGGCCACCGCCACTCTGCTCTACAAAAAGAAAGCTCAACCGCTCGAGATCCTTCGCGAGCTGCGCGTGCTTTCCCGTGCAATCTTTCCAGAATGCTGTCTTGAATCTCAGCGCTATGCGGTGCGCGGTACCCATCGCCATGCGATCTGCCGCTGCCAGTGTAGTTGGCGCAGGACTGAACTTAATCGTCCTGCGCTGCAACACACTGAGTGGAACCGTTATCACCACGCGTGACGATTCCAAAGCAGTCTGCTGAGTCGCCTCCCGCGTCCTAACCACGCACCCTCCGCGCCGCCATTCAATCTCATCCACAACGGTGTCTAACTGCAGATGACCACCCGCGCTCAGAAACTTTCGCTCGAGATGGGACGCCATCTGTCCATAGCCGCCGCTCACACGCCAGGACCGGTCTCCTGAGACTTCGTCCTCCGCGCGCTGCTGCACCGCGAGGGAACGCGCACTGATGCGGCTGGCGTCCGCTGCGTTGAATCCCTCAACAAACCGCGTTGCAGCTTCACGCTCGTCCGCTGACGCGTTCGTCGTGTCGAGATACTGTTGAAATGACATGTCCGGCGATAGCTTTGGGTCCATCTTCTCCAGCAGCTCGAATGCCGCGTCATGTGCCCCACCACACTTCTGCACGCCTTTGTCCGTGGCGCAAAGCGTGCTTCCCTTCACTTCCTGCGTGGCGAGCCTAGCCTCTTTAATCAGCGCCCAGAGAACTGGATCTCGGCCGTGCACAAACTCCGCACCAAGCTCCATCGCGCACCCATCACTGACGACCGTAGCGATGCGGCCGCCGACGCGCGAGCGTGCTTCAACGATGCAGACCTTCTGCCCGGCGGCCTGCAATTCGCAGCCGGCATTCAGCCCTGCCGCGCCTGCCCCAATAACAATCGTGTCGAATCGAAATGGCATGCAGTGATAGATGCACTAGATGCCCCACAGCGCGAACATCAACAGATTGAGTCCCGACCTCCGCCCCAACGGAACCCACTTTGCCATCGGCCTTATCCCTACCAACGTAGCAGCACCAGTTCAGCGCAAAAGCCCGGCCCCATCGCGGCGAGAACGCCCCATGTGCCTTCCGCGGGCTGATGCTCCCTCATCGTCTCTTGCAGAACGAACAACACCGAAGCAGACGACAGATTCCCAACTCGTCTAAGCGACTCCCAGGAAGCCGCAAAGGCAGAGGCCGGCAGCCCAAGCGCAGTCTCCGTCGCTTCAAGCACTTTGGGTCCTCCGGTATGCATCACCCAACTGCCGATGTCATCGCGCTGCAGGCCATGCTTCGAGAGAAACGCATCCACGCCACAGGCCAGATATTTGTGAATCACCGCTGGCACTTCAGCGGAGAGCACGATCTTGAAGCCCTCCTCAGAAATATCCCAGCCCATCGTCTCTTCGGTATCGGGAAAAAATACGGACTCCGTCGCAACAATCTGCGGTCCGCTGCCAGGTCTTGCATCTCCGCAGATCACCACGGCGGCGGCGCCATCGCCAAATAGCCCTGACGCGATCAGGTTCGCAACAGAGACATCACCGCGTTGCCAGGTCAGCGAGCACAGTTCCACCGAAAGCAACACCGCGACACGATCTGGATATGCTCTGACATAATCGGCGGCTTGCGAAATACCCGCGGCACCGGCCACACATCCCAGGCCAAAGATCGGAGTCCGGCGCATATTCAGCGGCAATCCCATCTTGTTAATCAGGTGCGCATCAAGCGATGGACTTGCGATTCCCGTAACCGACACGACGATCATTGCTCCAACATCGGCCTTATCGACGCCCGCTGCCGCCAGCGCTCCGGTCACTGCTTCTTCGCCAAGTTCCTCCGCAACCCTCAACCAATAATCGTTGGATTGACCCCAGCGCTCGATGCCGTGGTATTCCTTGATCGGCAACGACAGATAGCGTCCCTCTACACCGACGCGATGGTGGAACCGATTCAGTACTTCGATGTTCGGTAGCTTTTCTGCCCAGTGCTTTCCCAGTTCGTCCAGAATCTGTTGTTGCGTGTAGTACTGTTTCGGCACCGCGGTCGCTACGCCGGCAATTCGCATTCATGCTCCAGGGACAGTGGTTCAGCATCAAGCGTAACGCAAAACGCCATCAGGCCAGATCGCTTCAAGGCCCACACTGTCATCAAACCCGCGAACGCGCTCGCGATATGTCACGGCAACGTCACACATATGTCAGAGGTGTTTCACCGTCGACTTCGGCTTCTTCCCCTGCTTTCCGCCGAGCACCCAGTCGATTCGCTCTCTCACTTCGTTTTCGCGCGCCTGTCCGATCAGTCGCGCGACAATGTTCCCATCCTCATCCAGAATCAGCGTCGCTGGCACAATGCCGTCGCCAGACCAACTCTGCAAGTCGTCCGTCGTCGCGCCTTTCCAAACCTGCATCCCGATGTTCAACTGGCCCACGAACGCAGCAATCTTCGGCTGAGACTTAGCATCGTCAATTGAGATAGCGACGAACGCAACGTTACGCGCTGCATACTCTCTCGCGAGCGCATCGAGCAACGGCATTTCTGCTTTGCACGGTCCACACCACGTAGCCCAGAGGTTCACGACAGTCACGTGTCCGCGGCTCTCGGCCAGCGTGTGCGGTGCGCCGTCCAGACCAGTGAATTTGCCATTTCCGATACTCGTGCCGGCGCTGCCTGTGGCGGCTGCGAGAACCACGAGCAGCATCAGTGCGATGGAATTCAACCTTCTCAAAGTGTCTCCTTAAGGTAACTGGATGAGATCTCTCTCAACCCATTGATGGATGTGCAGCATGTCTCCGCTTTGTTACTGTCGCGGGCGATTCTAGACAAGGAAATGACATGACACGAAAACTTATACACGTCGCAGTGCTGGCACTCGCTGCCCTCTGCATTCTCCCGCGTCTGGCCAACGCGCAAGGCTGTATCGCAGCCCGCTCTCCGCAAACGAATATCGACGCACTCTGCGATACCGGGGATCACTCCGCGATGCCCGCCGGCAAGGGCTTCGACATTCACAACCTTACCCTCAACATTGCGTATCGCCAGTTCTCCTCATTCCGCCACTTCATAGGCACAGATGAACAAGTCCAGCGTGAGATTCTCCACACCCAGATCAAGAACCATCAGAATTTCTGGGATGTCGGGCTTTCGTACCGCCTCACGCCGCGCTGGACCTTGCTGGCCGACGTGCCCTTCTCGGTTTCATCCCGCAACCAGCTTTATCCGCCCAAGGGCATCTATCACGTCTCAGGCATCGGCGACATGTTTCTCGGAGCGCAAAGCTGGATCTTTCGTCCGCCGACAGAAAATAACGGGAACATCGCGATCGGCGGCGTGTTGAAGCTGCCCACCGGCATCAACAATGCAACCGGCACCGCAACATTTGCAAATGGACAAGTAGGAAAGGCCACCGCTGACCAAAGCCTGCAGCCTGGCGACGGCACATGGGGCTTCGGGCTCAACACTCAAGCCTATAAGCAAGTCTATTTCCACACCATGACCTACTTCACCGGGTCCTGGCTCTTCAATCCGGTGGACACCACCGGGGTCAAAACCTTCCGCGCACGGCCCACCGAAGCCATAATGTCTGCGCCAGACCAATACCTCTGGCGTGGCGGCCTGGCGCACAGTGTCCCGAAGGTCCGCGGCCTCGCTCTCTCAGTTGGCGGCCGTATGGAAGGCGTTCCCGTGCGGGATGCCTTCGGCAAGAGCAACGGATTCCGGCGCCCCGGCTACATCATCTCCGTCGAACCGGGCCTGATGTACGAGAGGCGCAAGACTTTGGTTAGCGTTTACGGTCCGTGGGCGGTCGAACGCAACCGCAAGCGCAGCACAAGCGATATAGCGACCGGTCCCACCACCCACGGAGACGCGGCCTTTGCCGACTACACCGTACTAGTCGGCGTCAGCAAGCGCTTCTAACTCTCTTATTGCGTGCGCGGCGCCCCATCCTTCGCTCCTGCGAAATGGGGCCGCCGCGCCAGGCTTTCAACCGTGGAACTACTCTCTGCTTGCCTTCGTACTGGCCTCAGAGGAGAATCTCGCCCATGAATATCTTGCGTCCGTTTCATCTCAAGGCCATTCGCCCAGTAATCATCGCGGCAGCGATCGCGCTCGCAACTCAGGTTGCCCTCGCGGCGGAGGGTAAGTTTGACCGCTCGCTCACAGTAAGCGGACCCGTCACCCTCGTCGTTGCTACCGGCTCCGGCGAGATCCACATCACTCCCGGCGGTGACGGCTCGGTCATCATCCACGCGCGCGTTCGCGCGAACAACGGCTGGACCGGCGGCAACGCCGAAGAGCGCGTCAAGCAGGTCGTCGACAATCCGCCGATCGAGCAGGCAGGCAATATCATTCGCATCGGCAAAAAGGACGGGGACCACTGGAATGGATCCAACCATGTCTCCATCGATTACGAGATCACCGCTCCGAAGCAGAGCGCCATTACTGCCACCACCGGCTCGGGTAACATCCGCGCCAACGGCTTTGTCGGCGACTTCAAGATGGGCAGCGGCTCCGGCGATCTGGTGATCGACTCCATGAACGGAAATGCCAATGTGACTACGGGTAGCGGCAGCATTCGTGTGAAAGACCTTTCCGGCGCCGCCAAAGTCGAAACCGGTTCGGGAGACATAGAAGTCAGTCAAGCCACGCGTGGCGAAGTGCAGGCCCGCACCGGCAGCGGAAGCATTCGTATCAGCAATGCACAGGACAGCGTCCGCGCCCACACCGGTTCCGGCGATCTGGATATCAAAGGCACCCCAAATGCCGATTGGCGCCTCGGCACCGGCTCCGGCACCGTGGATGTGTCACTTCCGAGCGGCAGCAAATTCACGCTGAACGCCAGCACCGGCTCCGGAGGAATCCATTGTGATCAGCCGATCACGATGCAGGGTTCGCTCGATAGGCACCACGTTCAGGGCGCCGTCAATGGCGGCGGACCAACCCTCTACATCGACACCGGTTCGGGCACAATACACATTCGTTGACCTGGTACACGGCGCTAAACCTGACGCGCCAGCACGAGCGTGATATCGTCCGGCTGCTCTTCAGCGCCGATCCACGCGCTCAACGCCTGCATGACGTGATGCGAGATCTCGCCCAGCGGAAGATGTTTATTCCGCTGGACGATCTCCACCAGGCGCTCTTCGCCGAAGTCCCCGAAATCGTTCTCAGGCTCTGTCACTCCGTCGCTGTATGCGACGAAGATGTCGCCGCGCTCCAACCTCACTTTGCCCTGTTCATATTCAACGTCCGCCAGTAGCCCAATAACCGGTCCGCCGCAATCCATCCGCTTGATTGAGCCGTCGAGACCCAGGACTAGCGGCGGCAACTGCCCCCCGTTTGAATAGGTCAGCACCTGGTCGCGTCCGTCGTAGTGTGCCAGAAACAAGGTCGCGTACTTCTCGATCTGCGTGCTGCGATACAGGTGTTTGTTCAGCAGCAGCAGAATGCGCGCCGGTGAATCGAACATTT
>DATMOZ010000264.1:0-21766 GCA_035567995.1 Acidobacteriaceae bacterium | reverse complement strand
GCGGCGTCGAAGCGTTTGTTTACTTCGTCCCAGTTGACGACGTTCCACCAGGCGGCGAGGTAGTCGGGCCGCCGGTTGTTGTACTTGAGGTAGTAGGCGTGTTCCCACACATCGTTGCCGAGGATTGGGTAGTGGCCTTGCGACAAGGGGTTGTCCTGATTTGGTGTGGTGACAATCTTCAGCTTGCCGCCTTCCAGGATTAACCAGCCCCATCCTGAACCGAACTGTTTTGCCGTTGTTTCGTTGAACTGTTTCTTGAAATCTTCGAAGGTGCCGAAGTCTTTCTTGATCTGGTCGCCGATTTTTCCGGTCGGGTCGCCACCGCCATTTGGCTTCATGATGGTCCAGAACATGGAGTGGTTGACGTGACCGCCGCCGTTGTTGCGCACGACGGTGCGAACGTCTTCCGGAACGCTGTTGAGGTCTTTGAGTAGTTCTTCGGGTGTCTTCTTGCCGAGCTCGGGATGCTTCTCGATGGCGCCGTTGAGCGCCGTGACATAGGCCTGGTGATGCTTGTCGTGGTGTAGTTTCATCGTCGCTTCGTCGATGGTGGGTTCAAGCGCGTTGTAGGCGTAAGGCAATGGTGGCACTTCGTGAGCCAAGGTTGTTCCTCCTTCGGTGAACGCGCTGCGGGGTTGCCGCGCGTTGTGAATGCGATGAACGTCTGCTACTAGAAGAATTTTGCGGGGCCGTCCGCGGAACTCTGCAACACGTATGGATGCCGACGGCCGCGTGCTGGATGAGAAAAAAGCCTCATCGGATGAATCGCTGTGGTTCGGTAAAACCACAAAACAACAATAGAACATCCGTCGCGAGCGCGCCGCGTTCTAAAATCGAAGCAGCTGTGACCGGCTGCGATATTGTAGGCTTTTGCTTTGGCAGAAAAAAAGTTAACAAGACGAGAATTACTGCGTGACGCCGGGGCCGCAGCGGCTGGGGCCGCGATGCTTACGGGAGTGCCTGCGTTGGGCCAGGCAAAAGAGCCCAAGGAAAAAAAGCCCGCGCAGCAGAACCAGCCCGCTGAAAACGTGAGGCCAGCACAGCAGCCGAGGCCGGTGCAGGAGACTGCGCAGCAGTATGAGCATCCGCCGGGCGTTTTCATCAACCGGCCGCTGACGCAGGTTTCAAAAGCCGCAGACACGCTGCTGGAAGAGATGGAATCGCGCTCTGTGATGTATTTCTGGGAGCAGGCGAATCCGAAGACGGGCCTGGTACTGGATCGCGCGCCAGCTGTCGGCAAAACCATCAGCCGCGCGGCAAGCATCGCAGCGACGGGATTTGGGTTGACTGGGTTGTGCATCGCGGCGGAGCGGAAGTATCTGCGGCCGTCGGAGATTGAAGCGCGCGTGGAGAAAACGCTGTCGTTTCTGCTGAACGAATGCCCGCACGAGCACGGATTTCTTTATCACTTCATCGAGTGGGAGAGCGGGAAGCGGCTGTTCAATTGCGAACTGTCGTCGATTGATACCGCGCTGCTGCTGTGTGGAGTGTTGATGTGCCGGGAATACTTCACTGGGAACAAGCGCATCCAGGCGCTGGCCACGACGCTCTACCGGCGTGTGGACTGGGAGTGGATGCTGAACGACGGCCCAACGCTTTCAATGGGGTGGTTGCCTGACCAGGGATTTCTGAAGCATCGCTGGGACATCTACGCCGAGCTGATGACGATGTACCTGATGGCGATCGGATCGCCGACGCATCCGATTCCGCCGTCTACATGGGACGCGCTGCAGCGGCCGGTAGTGCAATTTGGCGGCATTGATTACATCTCCGGCGTGGCGCCGATTTTTATCCATCAATATGGGCACGCATGGTGTGACTACCGCGACGTTCGCGACAAGCACGCGAACTATTTCACCAACTCAATTGCGGCGACCCGTTCGCACCAGCTTTGGTGCCTGACGCTGGGCAGCAAGTATCCATGGATCAACCAGGATTTGTGGGGAATCACCGCGTCTGACTCGCGATCGGGATATCGCGTCTGGGGTGGACCACCAGCGATGGGGCGCATCGACGGCACGGTCGTTCCTTCTGCGACTGCCGGTTCGCTGGTATTTCTACCGGCCGAAACCAGTCACGTGCTGTTGAACATGCGGCAGCGGTATGGCGACAGGGTATGGACCCGCTACGGATTTGTGGACGCGTTCAATCCAGACGCGAACTGGTACGCCGAGGACTTGATCGGCATCGACGTCGGGATCAGTCTGATCATGGCTGAAAACCTGCGAACTGGCTTTGTATGGAAGCACTTCATGAAGAATCGTGAGATCAATCACGCGATGCAGCTGGTGAGCTTCCATCCTGACCCGGATGCGAATACTCAGGTGATCTAGGGCGGCGAACTATTTGCTCGCGCCGCCAGACAATTTGCAACGCGCTGTGCGAGAATTTTTACATCGGCAAAAGCGCGTCCGCGAGACCCCAAAAAACGTTCGCTACCACAACAAAAAAAGACAGGCAGGGTGAAGTATGGGCGATGGCGCTTCCGAATATCGCTGGCTAAAGCAAGCCGGTCGTGCGTTTGGCGCGCCGGGCATGGAGCCGCACTGGACATCGAGCAGCAAAGACGCGGTCGGGATGGCGTATTCCGCTGCGAGCCGTGTGTGGTTCACGATGTCGCACGGCATTTTGAACGAGTGCTACTACCCAACAATCGACCGGCCTCAAATGCGCGATATGGGGCTGATGTTCTCGGACGAGGGGACATTTTTTCACGAAGAGAAGCGCGATCTTGAGTCGAGGAGCGAATACATCGATCCCGACGCACTGGCGATCCGCACGGTGGGGGAGCACCCGGAACTTCGCTATAAGGTCACGAAAGAGGTCATTGCGGAGCCGCACCACTCCGCGATTCTGGTCCGCGTGACGATCGAAGGACCGGATGAACTGTTGAACCGGATGAAGGCCTATGTGCTGTTGGCGCCACATCTTGAGGTTGGCGGCAAAGCGAACAATGGGCGGACGGTTGACGTCGCGGGACAGAAGGCCCTGCTCTGCTGGCGAGGACAGACAGCTCTGGCGATGGGCGTGGATTGCGGGTTCACGCGGGTTTCCTGTGGATATAGCGGGAGAAGCGATGGCTGGCAGGACCTGGACCGGCACGGCAAGATGACGTGGGAGTTCGACGAGGCGCTTGACGGAAACATTGCGGTCACTGGCGAAGTTGACCTGTCGAAGCACCGCGTATTCACGATTGCGCTGGGTTTTGGCGATGGGCCGCATGCGGCGATCTCGGGCATGATGCAGGCGCTGGCGGGGGACTTCAATTGGCAACTGGAGCGCGTGATCGCGCAGTGGCACCGTGCACACAGCCCTGAGGAACTGGCTCCCGCATCGACGGACGGCGGGCGGTTGATGCGAATCAGCCACAATGTGCTGCTGACGCATGAAGACAAAACGTATTCGGGGGCGTTTATTGCGTCGGCGTCTATTCCGTGGGGCCAGGCAAAGTCGGACGACGACCTGGGCGGGTATCACCTGGTGTGGACGCGCGACATGGTGCAGCAGGCGACGGGGCTGCTGGCTTGCGGTCGCACGGAGACTGCGTTGCGCGCGCTGGTGTATCTGGCTTGCACCCAACGGGCGAATGGGAGCTTCGCGCAGAATTTCTGGATCGACGGCACGCCGTACTGGACGGGGATTCAACTGGATGAAGTCGCCTTTCCGATCATGCTGGCGTGGCGGTTGTGGAAGATGGATGGACTCGGCAATTTCGATGTGTACCCGTTCATCATGCGAGCGGCGGCATTTCTAATGTGCAGCGGTCCGGTAACGCAGGAGGAGCGTTGGGAGGAGTGCGCGGGTTATTCACCGTCGACGCTGGCGGCAGTTATTGCCGGCATCATCTGCGCCGGGGAATTCTCTCGGGCGCACGGCCAGGATGCCACGGCTGACTTTCTGGATACATACGCAGACTGGCTCTCGTTGCATCTGGAAGAGTGGACGACAACGAACGACGGCGTGCTGCATCCCGATATCAAGCGCCACTATATTCGCATTAATCCGCCGCGGCCGGGCGATCCTTACGCGTCGGACCTGCCGCCTGGGACGATACGGATCGCGAATCGGGGGCCCGGAGAAAAGTCAGTGTTTGAAGCGCGCGAAATTGTGGATGCCGGCTTCCTGGAGCTTGTGCGATATGGCGTGCGGCGGGCGGACGATCCATTGATCGCGGATTCATTGAAGGTCGTGGACAAGGTATTGAGAGTTGACACGCAATTTGGTCCGTGCTGGCGGCGCTACAACCATGACGGTTATGGACAAGGCCATGACGGCAGCCCGTTCATTACGTACGGACAGGGACATGCCTGGCCGCTGTTGAGCGGCGAGCGAGCCCACTACGAGCTGGAGCGTGGCGGCGACGTGAAGAAGCTGATTTTTGCAATGGAGCAGTTCACGTCAGAGGGTGGCATGATCTGCGAGCAGATATGGGATGAACCTGATATTCCTAAGGAGAGCATGTTTTTTGGCCGGCCGTCAGGCTCGGCGATGCCGCTGGCATGGGCACACGCGGAATATCTCAAGCTGCTCAGGTCCGTTACGGATGGCAGGATCTTCGATCAGATTCCAGCGGTAGTGGAGCACTTTTCAAAGCCGCGCGAGAACAAATATGAGTTCTGGCAGATGAGTCGCCCTCTGGACAAACTCGAAGCCGGCAAGACGCTGCGTATCATGGCGCCGGGCCGCTTCCGCGTGGACTGGACGCTGAACGGATGGGCCGACGTCAAGCGGACGGAGTCGACGACCGTGACGCGCGCGGGCTATCAACACGCCGACATTCCTGTGCCCCGTGAGCAGACCTCTCCAGTTTCATTTACCTTGTACTGGCTGGATGAAGAGCGCTGGGAAGGCCGTAATTACGATGTGCTGGTGATCAAGCCGAACCAGCACACCGGGCAGCCGGTGGAATCTAATGCCGTCGCTGCGAATCTAATAGCGTCAACCAAAAAGTGAGCGAACGAACCATGAGCGATCTTGATCTGTTGTCTATCAATACTCTCCGGTTTCTTGCAGTCGACGCCGTCGAAAAAGCAAAGAGTGGGCATCCCGGCGCGCCTTTGGGGGATGCGCCGATGGCGTATCTGCTGTGGCACAAATACATGCGTCACAACCCGCGGCACTCAAAGTGGCCGAACCGCGATCGCTTCGTGCTTTCGAACGGGCACGCCTCAGCGATGCTGTACTCGCTGCTGCATCTTTCGGGCTACGACCTTTCGCTCGAGGAAGTGAAAAACTTCCGGCAGTACGGATCGAAGACGCCGGGGCATCCGGAGTATGGACACGCTGACGGCGTTGAAGTGACCACCGGTCCGCTGGGGCAGGGTTTTGCCATGGCGGTGGGCCTGGCCATCGCGGAAAAACATCTGGCCGCCCGGTTTAACAAACCGGGATATGACATCGTTGACCACTACACATATGTGATTTGCGGTGATGGCGATTTGATGGAAGGCGTCTCTCACGAAGCCGGGTCGTTGGCAGGCACGTTGCAACTGGGCAAGATGATCCTGCTCTACGACGACAACCTGGTCTCCCTTGATGGGCCGACAGAACTGTCGTTTACCGAAGATGTTGAAAAGCGCTTTGAGGCGTACCACTGGCACGTGCAGAGGGTTGCGGACGGCAATGATCTGGATGCGATTTCAAAAGCGATTGATGCGGCGCGGGCGGTAAAGGACAAGCCATCGATCATCGCGGTACGGACGGTCATCGGCTACGGCAGTCCGAAGGCGGGCACGAGCAAAGTGCACGGCGAAGCATTGGGACCGGAAGACACAAAGAAGACAAAGGAGACGCTGGGCTGGCCGCCGGATAAGAACTTCTACATTCCGGAGGAAGCGCAGAAGAACTGGGACAAGATCAAGGAGAGCGGCGCGAAGTACGAGCAGGAGTGGAACGAGCTCTTCGCGAAGTATAAGAAGGAATTCCCTGAACTGGGCGCGGAGTTTGAGCGCACGCAGAAGGGCGAGTTGCCGGCGGGCTGGGAGAAAGCGATTCCGACCTTCCCGGCGGACACGAAGGCAATGGCTACTCGCGTGGCCGGCGGAACTGTGATGAACGCGCTGGCAGGCGTTTTGCCGGAATTGATCGGTGGTGCGGCTGATCTGACGACTTCGACGAAGACGATTTTCAAAGATGGCGGTAACTTCCATCTTGATCCAAAGGGACGCAACATCTGGTTTGGAGTTCGCGAATTCGGCATGTGCTGCATGGTCAACGGAATGGCGGCGCACGGTGGATTGCGTCCATACGGTTCGACGTTTTTCGTATTTTCAGACTATTGCCGGTCGGCACTGCGCATGTCTGCGATCATGCAGACACCGTCGCTTTTCGTGTTCACGCACGATTCAGTCGGGCTTGGCGAAGACGGACCAACGCACCAGCCGGTGGAGCATTTGGCATCACTGAGAGCGATTCCTTTCTTCACCGACTTCCGCCCGGCCGATGCGAACGAGACCGCCGCTTGCTGGCAGGTCGCGATCGAGCGCGGAAAGCCGTGCTTCTTCGCCCTGTCACGTCAGGACCTGCCAACCATTGATCCGACGAAGCGCAACATTCTCGAGGGCGTGCGCAAGGGAGGATATGCACTCGAAGATACGGACAGTCCGGATGCGATTCTGATTTCGACGGGCTCTGAAGTCTCTCTGACGGTGAAGGCGGCACAGGAACTGAGGACAAGAGGCCACAAAGTGCGGGTGATCTCGATGCCGAGCTGGCGGATCTTCGATGAGCAGCCAGAGGCGTACAGGTTGCGCCTGCTGCCGCACGGTGTTCCGAAGGTCGCGGTCGAAGCGGCGAGTCCGATGAGCTGGTGGAAGCACGTTGGACGTGAGGGCACTGTGATCGGGCTGGACCGCTTTGGTGCGTCAGCGCCGGGCGCTACGGTACTCGACAAGCTCGGTTTCAATGTTGCGAACGTCGTCGAGCAGACTGAGAAGTTGATCAAAGCAAAAGCGGTGGTGGCGTCGCGATGAGACTGCTGATTGCTTCAGACCATGCGGGGTTGCCTTTGAAAGAAGAGGTCAGGCCGTTTCTGCAGAAGCTTGGCCATGACGTTACGGACCTGGGCGCGTACGATGTGCAGCCGACGGATGACTATCCGGATTACGCGGAGAAGCTGGCATTGGAACTACGGAAGGGAGGGCACCAACGCGGCGTGCTGATCTGCGGTTCGGGAGTCGGCGTGTCGATCGCGGCCAATAAGATTCCCGGCGTGCGCGCGTGCATGTGCCACGACACCTACTCCGCACATCAGGGTGTCGAGCATGACGACATGAACGTGCTGGTGCTGGGCGCGCGCATTATCGGACCTGCGCTCGCTTTTGAACTGGTGGAGGCATTCCTGAAGGCCACGTTCCAGTCGCAGGAGGAGCGATTCGTTCGCAGGCTCAACAAGGTGTTGTCGATTGAGGCGCGCTTCTGTCAGCCGCCTGCCGGAAAGTAAAGCGACTCCAGTGAGCGAGATTAAGGCAATCTATTGCGACGTGGGCGGAGTGCTGCTTACCAATGGTTGGGACCATCACAGTCGCAAGCGCGTCGTCGAAGCCTTTGGACTCGATCTGGCTGAGTTTGAAAAGCGTCATGAAGAGCCGAATGACAGGTGGGAAAAGGGGCGCATCACGATCGATGAGTACCTGGACCTGACCGTTTTTTATGAACCGCGCTCGTTTCGGCGCGAAGCGTTTGTGCGTGCGATGACGAACGAGTCAAAAGTGCTGTACCCCGAGAGCATGCGGATCGTCGCAGGGCTTCGCCACAGCGGGCTATACATGGTTGCGATGCTCAACAACGAATCAGCCGAGTTGAATGATTACCGCATTCACGAGTTCGGGCTTCAGCAGTGTTTCGAGTGCTTTTTCAGCTCTTGTTACGTCGGACTACGGAAGCCGCACCCGCCGATTTATTTACTGGCGCTGAAACTATTGCAGCGGAGGCCGCATGAGTGCGTCTTCATCGATGACCGGTCAGAAAACGTAGCCGCGGCAGTGGCGGTGGGGATGCATGGGATTCAATTTCAGAGTCCGGCGCAGTTGCGTGATGAGTTGGCGAAGTTGCGCATTGACTCCGAGGCAGCATAGTCGGCGACAAGATTGCGGGTATGATTGCGATTCAGCGCAATGCGTCTTGCGGCACATTATCAACAGGGATTAATTGCAACTGCGACTGTTACATAACGAACCGAGGGTCGCGAGAGGAGTAAGAAAATGGCCACCACGGAAGTAATTGCGCCGAAAGACGTGAGCGTGAAACCAAGCCCAGAGCGTGTGCCTGATCCAGGCGCGGTGGTGATCTTTGGCGCCTCCGGTGACTTGACGAAGCGGAAGCTGCTGCCGGCGCTGTTTCACCTGCAGCAGGCAGGATTGCTGCCCAAGAACTTCGCCGTGGTCGGCGTTGCTCGCCGCGATCTCGGTGCGAGCTTCGCGGAGGATATGAAGGAAGGCATTCTTCAGTCGGACAACGTGAAGGATGCGGCCAAGATGAAGGAGGTCGACGAGTTCATCTCGAAGGTCAGCTATCACATGATGAACTTTGACGATCATGACGGCTACGAACAGCTGAAGGCTGCGCTCGAGAAGATCGATAAACAGCACAAGACCGGGGGGAATCGCCTTTTTTATCTCGCGACGGCGCCCGAATATTTTGAAGAAATTATTCGCATGCTTGCGGACCACGGCATGACAAAGCCCAAGGACCCCAAGGGCTGGATACGCACAATCATTGAAAAGCCGTTCGGTCATGATCTGCAGAGTGCGCGCGAGTTGAGCGATGCGATCAACAAGTATCTGTCAGAAGATCAGATATTCCGCATCGATCACTATCTCGGCAAAGAGACGGTACAGAACATTCTGGTCTTCCGGTTTGCGAATGGAATTTTCGAGCCGATCTGGAACCGCAATTTTGTTGACCATGTGCAGATCACGGCGGCTGAGGAGATTGGCATCGAGGGCCGCGGGCCTTTCTATGAGAAGGCGGGCACGTTGCGCGACGTGGTGCAGAACCACGTGATGGAACTGCTTTCGTTTGTTGCGATGGAGCCTCCAGGTTCGTTTGAGGCCGATGCGATGCGCCGCGAGAAGATCAAGGTGTGGCGCGCGCTGAAGGAGGTTTCGCTGGAAGATACAGTGCGCGGCCAGCACGGGCCTGGCATAGTCAAGGGCAAGCCGGTGGTCGGCTACCGGCAGGAGGACCGGGTTAATCCGCAATCTGTGACGGAGACGTATACCGCGTTGAAGCTCGAAGTTGAGAACTGGCGCTGGGCGGGCGTTCCGTTTTATCTGCGTGCGGGCAAGCGCCTGAAGAAGCGGGTGACGGAGATCACGGTGCAGTTCAAGAAAGCGCCGTTGAGACTTTTCCGTCAGTCCGGTGAGTCAGCGTGCGAAGGTCTGCAGCCGAACATCATCTCGATGCGAATTCAGCCGGACGAGGGGATTTCGTTGCGCTTTGCCGCGAAGGTGCCGGGACCGCAGATGGACATGGCCCCGGTCACGATGGATTTCAATTACGCACAGGCGTTCGGCGTTTCTTCAGCAAACGGCTATGAGCGCTTGCTGCTCGACGCGATGCTGGGCGACGCGACGCTCTTTGCACACCGTGACGGGGTTGAGGCGACGTGGAGCATCATGACGCCAATTCTCGAGAAGTGGGCGAAGAATCCTCCGACGGACTTCCCGAATTATCCTGCTGGAACCTGGGGCCCGAAGGCCGCCGATGATTTGTTGAGGCGGGACGGCCGCGAATGGCGGAATAGTTGAGATGGCAAAAGAGATAAAGATGGTCTATACGGTTTGCGAAGACGCGGCTGAACTGGCTGAGCGTGCCGCGGAATATTTTGCGCTGCGGATCAATGAAGCGGTGAAGGCACGAGGGATTGCGCGTGTCGCGATCTCCGGCGGAAATACGCCGAGGCGCACCTTTCAAACGCTGGCGAAACATTTGCGAGCGAGCCGCGGGATTCCGCTGGAGCAGGTACAGCTGTTCTGGGTGGACGAGCGCTGCGTGCCGCCGGATAACGCAGAGTCGAACTATCTGATGACGCGAGAAACACTGCTCGATGCGATAGCGTTTCCGCCGGGGAATGTTTTTCGAATCGAGGGTGAGTTGCCGCCGGAGGAAGCCGCAGCGCGCTATGAGTCCGTGATCCGGCAGCAGTTCCGGCTCGAAGGGGCGGAGACTCCGCGCTTCGATGTGGTTCAGCTCGGTATGGGCGACGACGGGCACACAGCGTCGCTATTTCCGCACACCGAAGCGCTGCATGAGCTGGGGCGCATCGCGGTCGCGAACCATGTTCCGCAGAAAGATGCGTGGCGGGTGACGCTGACGTGGCCGGTGATCAATAACGGCCGTCATGTGTTCTTTCTTGTGGAAGGCGACAAAAAGGCGCCGGTGCTTGCTGACGTGTTTCTAGGCAAGTACGATCCGGAGTCGAAGCCGGCCCAGTTGATTCGGCCACGGGATGGCGTACTGGAACTGTTGCTCGACAAGGCCGCCGCGGCGAAGTTGCCGCCACCGAAGCAGGGGCAGGTGGGCACGCTGATGGTGAGCCAATGATGCTTGCGGGTGACGTGGGCGGTACAAAAGTCGATCTCGCGCTCTATGAGTTCGCATCGGGCAAGCTGAAGCTGGTGCAGGAGCAAAGGTATCCGGCGCCGAAATATGTCGGGCTCGAGGCCGTCGTACGCGAATTCATTGACACCTATGTGCGCGACAAGACGATCGCTGCAGCGTCGTTCGGCGTTCCTGGACCGGTGCGGGCCGGCAAGCTGCGACTGACGAATTTGCCATGGAATCTGGACAGCCATGAACTCTCGCGCAATCTGAAAATCGAGCATGTCTTCCTGATCAACGATCTTGAGGCGAATGGCTACGGTATTCCGGAACTGACTCCCGAGCAGATTTACACGTTGAGCGAAGGCGATCCTGCCGCAGCGGGGAATTGTGCGCTGGTCTCGGCAGGCACGGGACTTGGCGAAGCGATTCTCGCCTGGAACGGCAAGACGCATACGCCGATGGCGTCAGAGGGCGGACATTGCGATTTTGCCGCGCGCAATGAGATTGAGATCTCGTTGCTGCGGTACCTGCAGCGGGAGTTGAAAGGCCGAGTAAGTTGGGAGCGTGTCGTGAGCGGCATCGGACTGAAAAACATCTACGCGTTTCTGCGCGATGCCGAAAAGATGGAAGAGCCGGCGTGGCTTAGGGACCGCATGATTGAGGAAGACCCGAACGCGGTCATCGGGGAATGCGGCGAAAATGGCACGAGCGATCTGTGCCGCAAGACGCTCGAAATCTTTGTCAGCGCTTACGGAGCAGAAGCAGGAAACCTGGCGCTGAAAGCGCTGTCAAACGGCGGCGTCTATCTGGGCGGAGGCATCGCGCCGAAGATTTTGAAGACGTTGAAGAATGGGATGTTCATGCAGGCGTTTGTCGACAAGGGCCGCCTGGGCAACCTGCTGCAGCAGATGCCGGTTCACGTTCTGCTTGAGAGTCAGACAGCGCTGATTGGGGCAGCTGCTTACGCAGAGGCGCGTGCGGCGGAGTTCTCAGGCCGCAGCGAGCGCACTGCGTCGGTGCGGCAGCATTAGGCCGGGATTCATCTTCCCCCTGCGGAACGGTGATCAGGATTGTGGAGAACACAAGGCGCTTCATCGCGTCCATGCAAACACGCTGGTTTATTTGAGATCTCCGCGTCTGTTGGCGCGGGTTGGTGATGACGAAGTATGCTGGACATTCTGTGTTTATTGAAAGGATGTCGATGCTTCTTCGTGGTCTTCGCCTCTTCCCTCTGCTCTCACTGCTCGCCCTTACATCTGTTTTATTTGCGCAGCGCTTGCCCGCAGGCGCGCATCCGGATCACTACTCTCTAAAGCTCACTCCGGATCTAAAGACCGCGACGTTC
The DNA here is from genome assembly GCA_035567995.1 of Acidobacteriaceae bacterium. Taxonomy (GTDB): domain Bacteria; phylum Acidobacteriota; class Terriglobia; order Terriglobales; family Acidobacteriaceae; genus JBBPYY01. The sequence goes on along the minus strand of DATMOZ010000264.1, from coordinate 9,876 downwards.
AGCGGCGATGAAACGCTCGATCTGACTCTCGATCAGGCTTCGAAGACAGTTACGTTGAATGCGCTCGAGATTCAGTTCAAGAGTGTCGCGGCGGGCAGCAATGCGGCTACCGTTACGCTGGACGAAGCGAAGCAGCAGGCTACTTTCACGTTTGCCCAGGAGCTGCCAGCGGGCAAGAACAGTATTCACATCGAGTACACGGGAATTCTCAACAACGAGCTGCGCGGGTTCTATTTGTCCAAAACGGCGAAGCGCAACTATGCGGTTACGCAGTTTGAAGCGACGGATGCGCGCCGTGCGTTTCCTAGTTTTGACGAGCCCGCGTTGAAAGCGACGTTCGATACGACGCTAATGATCGACGAGGGCGATACGGCGATTTCGAATACGAATATCGTTTCCGACACGCCCGCGGACACCGGCAAGCATGCCGTGAAATTTGCGACGACTCCGAAGATGTCGACATACCTGGTTGCGTTTATCGTCGGCGACTTCAAATGTGTTGAGGGGCAGAGCGATGGTGTGCCGATTCGCGCATGCGCTACGCCCGACAAGGTGGAGTACGGCAAGTTCGCTGTGGAAGCGGCGGAACAGTTCCTGCACTACTACAACCAGTATTTCGGCATCGCGTATCCACTGCCGAAGCTGGATATGATAGCGCTGCCTGATTTCGAAGCAGGCGCGATGGAAAACTTCGGCGCAATAACGTATCGCGAGACGGCGTTGCTTGTGGACGAGAATACGGCCTCCTATCAGGCGAAGAAGAACGTTGCCTACGTTGTCGCGCACGAGATGGCGCATCAATGGTTTGGCGACATGGTCACGATGCAGTGGTGGGACAACTTGTGGCTCAACGAAGGCTTTGCTACCTGGATGGAGTTCAAGCCAGTGAATGCGTGGAGGCCGGAGTGGCATATTACGCAGGACCAGGCCGCGGGTTTAGACAACACTCTGAACCTTGATGCACAGAAACGCACGCGGACCATTCGGGCGAAGGTCGATACGCCGGATGATATCAATGAGATGTTCGACGGTATTACGTATGGCAAGGCCGGCGCGGTGATCGGTATGGTGGAGCACTACGTGGGCGAAGAGACATTTCGCCAGGGCGTGCACAACTACCTTGCCGCGCACATTTACGGCAATGCGACTGCGGAAGACTTCTGGGGAGCGCAGACGCGAGTGAGTGGAAAGCCGATTGATCGCGTGATGAGCAGTTTTGTCGCGCAGCCGGGGGTGCCGCTCTTATTGTTCTCGACGCCGCGAGACAACAAGGTGGGTGTGTCGCAGCAGCGCTTCTTTGATGTGCCGAATGCCGGGCCGGCGGGCGGACAGGTGTGGACGGTTCCGGCCTGCTTGAAGTTTGGAGAAGCGGCAGCGTGCAGTCTGATTGCGCAGAAGACGCAGGATGTTTCGGTGCATAAGAAGGCGGCAATGTTCTTCGCAAACGAGGCGGCCAAAGGTTACTACCGCAGCGAGTATTCGCCGACTGTATATCAATCGCTGGTTGGCGGTGTCGAGGCTGAACTGACGCCGGAAGAGCGGATCATATTGCAGGGTGACGAGTGGGCGCTCGTGCTTTCAGGCCGCGGCAGCATTTCTGACTTTTTGTCACTCGTGGAACCGTTGAGCCATGATGACAGCGCCGTGGTGCTGGACTCGCTCGCCGCGAAGCTGCACACGATAGATGAGAAGATTGCGACCGATGCTGACCGCAAGTCGCTGGCAGCATGGGTACGCGCGGTATTTGAGCCCGTCTATGAACGGTTGCGTGTCGTAAAAGCGAGCGACTCGCTCGATGTGAAGGAAAAACGCGCGACGTTGTTTGTGCTGCTGGGGATGATTGGCCAGGATCCGGCGATCATCGCTGAGGCGAAGGAATTGGCGAATCGCTGGACGAAGGATCCCACAGCGATCGAGCCTTCGCTGGCTGACGCGGCCCTGGATATAGCGACGGCATACGGAGACGCTGAGCTGTTCGATAAATTGCAGCAGCTCTACAAGACCTCGCCTGATCCGCAGGTGCGGACAAAGTCTCTGTATCTGCTTGCGAACTTCCATGATCCGACGCTGGTGCAGCGCGGCTATGCGTACGCAGTCTCGGGTGAGGTGCGTAATCAGGATGCAGTCGGCCTTTTCTCCAGGCCGATGGCATCGCGCGACACACGCCCTGTTGCCTGGCAGTATGTGCAGAAGAACTGGGACAAGGTGCATGCGCAATTGACGATGCTATCTGGGAACCGTCTGGTCCAGGCCGCTGGGAGCTTCTGCTCGGCGGATGCGCGCCAGGAGGTGGACTCCTTCTTCAGCACACACAAGGTTGAATCGTCAGAGCGGGCGATGCAGCGCGCCAATGATGCGATTGACGCGTGCGTCGCACTACGCGCGGCACAGGAGCCGCAACTGGCGAAGTGGCTGGCGGAGCACGCTCCGGAAGCGGCGCAGTAGGGTCTTCGTGTGAATTGGTTTGTCGGGGGCGTTTGTTCTAGGCCGCTTTGACTTCGTCGCTGACGACGTGGAACCTCTTGAGGCTAGCGACGCCGAAGGATGTCGTGAGAGCGACGTCGGCGGCGTCGCGGCCGACCGCCATCAGCACGCGGCCAATGCGCTGTCTGTTGTGCCGCGCGTCCATGGTCCACCAGCGGTTGCCGAGGTAAACCTCAAACCATGCGCTGAAATCGCCTTCGCCGGCATACGGGACACCGATATCGCCAAGGTAGCCGGTTACGTAGCGCGCGGGGATATTCATGGCGCGGCAAAACGCAATCGCCAGATGCTGGAAATCGCGGCAGACGCCGACGCGTTCTGTATACGTCTCAAGCGCGGTGCGGGTGCCGCGTGCAAAATGGTAGCCGAAGAGCACTTTTTCGTTCACCCACCGCTGGATTGCCATAGCGCGCGGCCATCCGGGCTCGTATTGGCCAAAAACTTCGAAGGCGATGGTCGAGAGCAAATCGACCTCGCAGTACCGGCTCGAGAGCAGGAATATCATCACTTCGGGCGGCAGATTTTCGATGGGATGGGCGATGGCGCCGACCGGTAGCTCGTCCAGTTCGCCAGAGTCCTGAATCAGGGTGTTGCCGCAGAGCGTCAGTTTGCCCGGAGGAGCGAGGAAACGAGTACAGCGGTTTCCGAAGCTGTCAATGTACTCCGTCAGGGGGACTTCGGGCGTCACGCGAAGAATGTCGGGCTCTAAGAGGTCTTGCTCCCTCGAGGGATGAACGTGCAGCATCGCCACCATAGGCGTGTCGTTGATGATATCGAATTCGAGGGTATAGCCCAGCCGGATCAACATCGCAGATTCCCAGGTAGGCGAGTTTCGCACATACAGAGCAGATTGGATGCTGAAATTATCCTTGCAGTCTTTTACTCTGAAGCCACACGGAGCGTGGAATGACATATTGCGTAGGGATCGTCACCCATCAGGGCCTGGTGATGGCATCGGACTCGCGGACGAATGCGGGATACGACCAGGTGAACGTGTGCCGCAAGATGCACGCGTTTGTAAATGAGGGCGAGCGGGCGTTCGTGATTCTGACCAGCGGCAGCTTGTCGCTGACGCAATCGGTGATCACGCTGCTGCGTACCGAATTCGATCAAGGTGAGGGGCTAACGACAGCGAAGTCGCTATACGAAGCAGCGCGCATCGTAGGCGAGACGGTGCGCCGCGTTTCTGATCTTGATCGAGCCGCGCTGGAGAGAGATGCCTTCACTTTCAACATCCACCTGCTGCTGGGAGGCCAGGTGAAGGGAGAGGACGCAGGCCTCTACATGATCTATCCGCAGGGCAACCCAATTTGCGCGACGCATGACTCGCCGTATCTGCAGGTCGGCGAAGTGAAGTATGGCCGGCCGATTCTCGACCGGGGTATTGTGATTGGGCAGACGACGCTGGAGGATGCCGCGAAATATGCGCTGCTATCGTTCGATGCGACGATGCGCTCGAACGTCACGGTTGGGCCGCCGATTGAACTGCTTATCTACCGAAATGATTCGCTGGAGCTTGATCATTACCGGCGCTTCAACGAGAACGATGCCGAGTTGCAGATCATTCACTCGCGCTGGGAACAGTCTCTGCGGCGCGCGGTGGAGGATCTGCCGAATATTCAGTTCAATGCGTGCCTGCCCGATATTGATTAGTAGACGTCTGCGGCTGCGCGTTTCGCTACGCGTGTGATGGCCGGGGCGTTATTGGCATTTCCAATCGGCGTGGTAGATGACGAACTCCCAGGCGGAGAGTTTTAGGTGCGCCACTCCGTCGGCTGACGTGGTGAGCTGCAGTGCTTGATCAGTGGCGAGGAGCGGTGTCAGCTGGGGCCAGGCGCATTTCCCTTCGTGCTGCATTCCGGTGTTGTGAAAATCCAGGTCAAGCGGGCGCTCGTCGCCGGAGTTGTTGACCGCGATCAGCAGCGTCTCGTTGTTGGCGGCGGTTCGGGAGAAGGCAAGTGTCTTCTCGCCGATGGAAAGATCCTGCTGCGTGCCGGTGGTTAGCGCGGGATGTTGAGCGCGCGCTGTGAACAGGGTTGCCACCCAGTCGTGCATCGCGGCCTGCTGCGGTGTGCGTCCGGCCGCGGTAAAAGCGTTCTGTTGGTCGCCGGGAAAACCTCCGGGGAAGTCGCGGCGATTGTCGGGATCATCTCCGCCGGTCATGGCGATTTCGTCGCCGGAGTAGAGCTGCGGCATGCCGCGCAAGGTCGCGAGCAGGCCGAATCCCAGCTTAAGTTTTTCTGGCGTGGCGCCTGGCTGTGAGAGGAAACGCATCGTGTCGTGATTGCCGAAGAACGTTGCCAGCCGCTCGGAATGCGGATAGAGCCAATCTCGCGCGAGCGTACCTGACAGTCGCGTCATCGGCGCGCCGGTCAGCAGCACATCGATTAACGCAAACCGCGTGGGGAAGTCGAACGGAGTATCGAGGCCGGTATCGATGCCGTCGTGCTTCGCCCCGCCGGCGAAGAAAGCAACGATTGTCGGGTCGCCGTTGAAGATTTCGCCGACTGTCGTGAGGCCGGGGTACAGCGTGTGCAGCATCTGGTGAAAGCCGGTCCAGAAGCTGCGGTTCACGTATGCGAAGGTGTCGATGCGCAGGCCGTCGAGTCCGGCGGATTCAATCCACCAGACTGCGTTTTGCGTGAGGTACTTCTCGACCAGCGGGTTTTCGGTATTCATGTCGGGCAGCACATTGGCGAACCAGCCGTGCTGCGTCGGAAACCGCTGGGCGTCGGCTCCATGCAGGTCGATGATGGGCTCATATTCGCTGACGGCAAGGATGTGATGCTCGCGTGTGCCGTGGAGCCAATCCGGCGTGGGTGAGTCTGCGACCCACGGATGTGCAGGCCCGATGTGATTTGGGACGACGTCGAGGACCATCTTCAAGCCCTTTGCATGGGCTGCCGCGACCAAGTGCTGATAGTCGGCGAGCGTTCCGAGATGCGGGTCAACGGCGTACAGGTCTGTCGCACTGTAACCGTGGTATGCGTCGCCGCGACCGTTCGCGCTGTTGTCATAGAGCGGCGTCGTCCAGATCGTGGTGACGCCCAACTGTTTCAGGTAGTCGAGATGCTGCTCGATTCCGCGCAGGTCGCCGCCGTGATATGCGCGGGGTTTTGCGCGGTCGTCGGCTTCAGGGAAATTGGCGAGCGCGTCATTGGCGAGGTCGCCGTCGGCAAAGCGGTCGGGCATGATCAGGTACATGACGTCGGCGGAGCTGAAACCGGCGAAGCCTTGCGCCGCCGGGCGGCGTTTCTGCAGCATGAAGTCGAAGTGGGCATCACCATGCGGCGTGTGTGCCGTGATCTGCAGCGTGCCGGGCTGCGCGTGTTCTGTGGCGAGCCAGAGGAACGCCCAATGGCCGTTCGCCGACACTTCGCTCTTTGCGATGCTGGCCTGTGCGCCACGTGCGGTGAAGGACGCGCCTGAAAGATTTTCGCCACGCACCAGCAGCATGGGCGAAGGCATCTGTACCCACCAGTCTGGCGGATCGACCTTGGTGATTACGGGCTGCTGGGCGAAGACGGGAAGGGCGAGAAGAAGCAGAGAAACAGTTGCAGTGAACAGACGCCGGATAAGAGTCATCGTTGCATATCTTAGCGCGGGAGCCGGGTGGGATCATGTCGCGCAAAGAAAAGCGCCGCACGGCGAAACCGTGCGGCGCGAGTGCATGAAAGCAAGTATGACTAGAAAACTATGCGAACAGCCATTTGCAGCTGCCGTTCAGAAGCTTGGCGCGTTCCCGTGACACGGGCGAAGTTGCCGTCTTGCGGATTGCTGTCGGGGTTTGTGAATTGCGGCGTGTTGGTGACGTTGAAGGCTTCTGCCCGCAACTCAGCTTTGAAACGCTCGGTGAGGGGAATCGTCTTGAAGATAGAGACATCTCCCGTCGCAAATCCAGGACCGTGCAGGTAATTTCGAGCGACGTTTCCGTTTTGCCCGGCCGGCGGGTGAGAGAAAGTTGTCGGATCGAAGTAGAACCCACTGATGCTGTGAGTGACGTGGATGGGGAAAGTGGAGTTCGCGCGAATGCTGACTCCGCCGCCGAATTGCGGGTAGTCAACTGTGAAGGGAGTACCGGTCTCAGCTTGCACGATGGTGTTGAATTGCCATCCGCCAGCAATCAGGTCGAGGCCGCGATTCCAGTTGCTGCCGAACATGCGGCCACGTCCGAAAGGAAGGTCATACAACGCACTGGCGACGAATACATTTCGCTGATCCAGTAGGGAGTTTCCCTTGTTACTGCGTGGATTGTAGAAGTCCAGCGCGGTGACAGCGAAGAACCCGAGGAAGCCATCAGTATTGTCGAGGTTATGCGACCAGGTATAAGAAGTGGTGAGGGTGAGACCCTTACTGAAGCGATGGTTCAGCTGCGCCTGCAAGCTGTTGTAATGCGAAACGCCGTTGGTCAGCTTGTAGACAACCTGTCCCAGGTTTGGGAATAGGATCGGCTGGCTCGCGGGCGCAGACAACGGCTTGGTGTTGTAGTTATAGCCGGTTGATAAATGCGTCCCGATATCGCCTACGTAGCCGAGTGTGAACACGGTCGCGTTACCAAACTGCTGTTGGACTTGCACATTGTATTGCTGCACCATCGGAATCGAGCCATGACGGTTTGAAGCGAAGACATTGATTCCGGCCGGTGGATTGTTGGGGTCGAAATTCGGATAGCCGGGCAGAGGCAACGGGTTAGTTGCGTCTGCATTGTTGTTGTCACCTAAAGGAGCCTGACCGGTGAACGCGATGCGATAACCGTTTGAGGCGTTATAACTGACGCTGCCACCGAAAGGAACCTGCTGGCCAAACTGGTTATCGATACCGCCGCGGTCGAGGAAGTAGAAGATTCCGTAACCGCCGCGAAGAACTGTTTTGCCAGTGCCGTAAACGTCGTAAGCGAAGCCGACGCGTGGCGCGAAGTTGTGATAGTCGTTGGTAAGAATGCCACGAGGCACTCCAGCGACTCCAGCCAGGTCAATGTGCCCAGTTATTGGGTTCAAAGCTGCCTGGCGATCGTGCTGCTCAGTTGGATTGGTGAAGATGTCATAGCGGAAGCCGAGATTTGCGGTGAGGCGTTGTGAGACTTTCCAGTCATCCTGGGCGAAAGCGCCGACTTCGTAGTTACGCGTGCCAAAGAATCCGCTCTGCGCGCCGATGCTGTAGTTATCGATGAAACCGGCGAGCAGCTCAGATACCTGATAACCAGTGAAGTCGCCATTGGCAATCTGGAAGAAACCTTTACCCGAAAGCGGACGGAAGAAGGCTACGTCACGACGAATTCCGCTAGCGCCAAACTTGAACGTGTGGCGACCATGGCTAAGCGAAACTGCGTCGTTGATCTGGTAGGTGTTTTCAGGGACAGCGTAGATTCCGAAATCGCCTGTGTATTCCAGTTCGTTGTTGAAGCCGCCGATCAGCGCACCGCCACCTAGTTCAGGTGTGCGGTTGGCATTCACAATGCCCAGTCTTGCCGAGATCGGTATTCCGCTAAATACGGGCGCATTGGTGAACGTGTAACGGTTATAGCCAACGCGAAACTCGTTGAGGATAGTTGGTGTGAAGGTATGCGTGTCGCCCAGGGCTATACCTCGTGCATGAACTGTGTTGTCGCCGGATGCAAAGCCTGCGGGAAGAAGAGGTAGACGCGACGTCCGCTCGAAATCGCTCTGATCGTACGCAAACCGCGCGAAAAGCTGGTCTCTGGTTCCGAGGTTGTAATCGAGGCGCGTGTCGAACGTGTTGTAGTGCGTAATCTCGCGACGGATGGTGCGATAGTTGTTCTGCGTTCCATTGGTAGTGCCTGGGATGTTGGGCAGTGGATACGCGTTGAGATAGTTGACCGCCGCTTTGTTCAGGCGGCTTTGAGGAATGATGTTGCCGGGGAATTGGGCACAGGTCAGCGGGTCATAGATGGCGCCGTTGATCACAGCAGCCGCCGTGCAGAACTGCGGCGCCTGAGTCGTTCCCTGACCAAGCAATTCGGTGAAATTGCCGGTGCGCATCAATGCGGTGGGGACCGTGATGATTTCAGGGTTGAGCGGACGATCCTGCCGGAATCCCTGATAGTCGCCAAAGAGGAAGAGCTTGTCGTGGAGGATCGGAAATCCGATGGATCCGCCGAACTCGTTGCGCTTGAAGGGAAGCGGTTTAGCGGGGGGCGCGCCGAGGAATTGGTAGTTCGGATTGGCGTCGAACAGACTGCTGCGAGCGAATTCGAACGCAGAGCCGTGAACGCTGTTGGTTCCGGATTTGATAGAGGACTGCACGATGGCGCCACCTGCGCGACCGAACTCGGCTGGAGCCGTGCTGGTGTTGACGCGGAATTCCTGTGTGCCTTCGATATTGGGGAAGAACACGATGGTGTTCACGAGGGCTTCGTTGTTGTCGATGCCGTCGAGGATGAAGTTATTGGCCTGCGGACGCAAGCCGTTATTCGACAGGGAGCCGCCGCCGCTTTCCTGATTGCGGAATGTCTCAGCATCACCATTCACGCCGCTTGCGGAGTTGCCGTAATTGCCGCGGGTGACGCCCGGAGTCAACAAAGCGAGCGAGGTGAAATTGCGGCCGTTGAGTGGAAGTTCCGTGACCTGGCGGCCCGCGATTACTTCGCCAATGCTCGAAGATGCGGATTCAACCAGGGGTGCAGCATCTGTGACTGTAACTTCGGCCGTGGTGGCACCGGGACGCAACTTGAAGTTGAGGGCCTGCACCTGTGAGACTTGGAGCGTGAATGTCTGGGCTTGTGACTCGAAGCCGGGGGCCTTGATCTCAGCCCTGTAGTTGCCGCGGGGTAAAGCATTCACGGAAAAATTGCCATTGTCATCAGAAGTGGCGGTGACGCTGGTGTTCGTGTCGGTATTTGTGACCGTTGTCTGTGCGCCGGAAACTACGGCTCCGGTCGTGTCGCTTACCGTGCCCTGGATCCGGGCCGTGTCAGTCTGTGCGCGCATGGGCAGTGCGCATAGGCAGAGAATGAGCGCGGTCAGCGAAAAAAGTCGCTGAAGCACACCCCTGCCGCTGGTGTTTTGGGTTTGCATCTTTTGGTCTCCGTATGAGGATTCAGTGTGTTGAAGATTTGGGGGTTTGGGGGTTTATTTTGCGGTTGAGCTGCAGCATGTGAGTCCGCTCAGGTCTTCCGGTTTCCTTGCTCTAAGCAACGGTTGTAACCTGCAGAAAACAATAGCTTTCTCTGGGTGGGGGACAATGTGCCGAACGGGAAAGGCTATCTGACTTTTCATTCAATTGTCAACAAAGTTTGGTGTCTGCAGAGCTCTCAATCTCGCCGGAAAAAACATGAGAATGTCGATTAGATTGCGTGCGGGCCTCTCCGGTTTGCAGTTCTGTTGAACGAGGTGCAAGACTCGACAACATGCGCGGTGAAGATATTGGCGTGGG
>DATMOZ010000263.1:0-3971 GCA_035567995.1 Acidobacteriaceae bacterium | reverse complement strand
TGTGCCGGTGCGAGTGTGCCGGCTTCGTTTCCGAAACTGATGCGGACCTTTTCGTCACCGCTTTCAAGTTCGAAACTTGCAATTTTGTTTTCTTTGAGAAACTCGATGAGCTGTTTCAGCTCCTGTAGCTTGTCTGCGTTCATCGCTCTCTTTGTCTTCCGCTGTTTCGGCGTTAGAGGGTTATCAACGCCTTGGTTGCAGGCGTCATTATCTCGCTGCCCTTCTCTGTTACGCGAACCATGTCTTCAATGCGAATACCGAACTTGCCGCCAATATAGATGCCCGGCTCAATCGTGATTACCATGCCTGGCACTAACCGTTGTTGCTGTCGCGCCGCTATGCGCGGCCCTTCGTGAATTTCTATTCCCACTCCGTGCCCGGTCGAATGCGTGAAATACCGGTCCAGCTTTTCACGTCGCAGGACGCTTCGAGCCGCCTCATCTACATCGCCACAACTTACGTCTGCGCGAACTGCCGCAACGGCGTTTTCCTGCGCTGCCAACACGGCTTCATAAGCCGCTTGCTCGTCTCTTTGAATGCTCCCGACATACACGGTACGCGTCATGTCGGAGCAGTACCCGTCGAGGATAACACCGAAGTCGAGCACGACGAACCCGCGGCGAGGGATGCGGGCGTTGCTTGCTTCTCCGTGCGGCAGTGCGCTGCGCGGGCCCGCAGCAACGATGGTCGGAAAGGACATGCCGCTTGCTCCGGCGATTCGCGCGCGATACTCGAGCTTTGCTGCGACCTCGCTCTCGCGCATGCCGGGAGAAATGTCAGGGAGCAGTTCGTCGAACAATCGACAGCCGAGCAACGCAGAGCGCTGCATCTTCGCGATCTCTTCGGGCTGCTTCACTTCGCGGATGCGAGCGACCAGCGCGGGTGTCTTCACGAAGAAGCTGCGCCGTCGCGGAGCTGGAACCGCGCGCCGCATCGCATCGAGCATGGCGACGGTTGTGTGGTCGGAATCGAAGCCGCACTGCTTTATATTTTGCGCGGCGACGGCAGCGCAGGCTTCAAGCAGAGCTGACTTCTTTGCGATGACGACGCGAATGCCACGCGCCTCTTCCCTGGCCTGCACAATGTAGCGGCCATCGGTAAAAAGGGTCGCACCTCGTTTGGTGAGTACGACGACCGCATTTGATCCGGTAAAGCCGGTGAGGTAGAACGCATCCGGCAGATGCGTGATCAACAATGCGTCTGCGCCGAGCGCGGTTGCCTGCTCGTACGCTTTCTGTCGACGCGCGCGATAATCCATCTTTAGAGATATATCAGGCGGGCGCGGCGCGGACGGCTAGTCTTCGCGCAGGAGCCTGGCCGGATCGATCTTTAATGCGCGCCTTGCTGGATTGGCCACGGAGAGAGAACCGGCAAGCAGCATAGTGAGTGCGACGGCAATCAACACGACGGGATCTTGTGCTGAAGCGTGTGCCACCACTGCCGACAACACCCGGGTCGCCGCAACGCCGAGAATGAGGCCCACGACTGATCCGCAGGTCAGCAGCAGGAGCGTGCGCCCGAGCGCGGTGCGGATGATCTGTTTCGATTGGGCGCCGAGAGCAACACGGATACTCAGTTCACGCAGCCGCTTTGCTACGGTGTACGAGGCAAGGCCGAACGTTCCGGTAACAGAGAGCAGGAGCGCCAATACGCCGAAGATGCCCAGCGCGATGGTTGCTGCCCGCGCCGGGAAGAGCACGATGCCAAGCTGATCCTGCCAGGAGCCTGAGGCTTCGATAGGAACATTCGCATCGAGGTCATGTACAGCCTTGCGCACTGCAGCGTTCATGACAACGGGATCGACTGAACTGCGCACCATCATGACGGTGGCACTGTCGGTGTCTCTCAGAATAGGCCGAAAGAGAGCGCTGGTCGGGTCTTCAGTCAGGGTTGTATATTTGCCGTCTTCGACAACACCCACGATCTCGACCTTTTCCTTATTTCCCAGCTTGAAATATCTGCCAACGGCGTGGTCGGTGCCAAAGAGCCTGCGCGCGAATTCCTGATTCACGACTGCGACGCGCGGGGTATTCGCGGTGTCGTTCCATGTGAACTCGCGGCCCTCGAGCAGGTGTGTTCCTGCGGTAGCGAAGTAGCCCGGCGAGACGTTGTAGTAGCCCGCCAGAAACTTCAGCGTGGATGGCCGGAAGTCCGTCGTCTGCTCATCGTAGACATCGGTGTTGGACGAGTTCAGCGAGAGCGGTGTCGTATTTGCGTACGCGGCCATGTCAACGCCCGGTATCTGCTTCACCGAGTCGAGCAGTTTGCGCTGAAATGCCGCGCTATCTTTTTCGTTGTAGTGCGCGAGCTGGAGGTCAAAGCGCGTGGTGACGACATTCCTGGGCTGGAATCCGAGGTTCATTGTCAGCGTGCGGCCAAGCCCGCGGAGCGATACGAAGGCGGCGGTGACAACGAGACAGCAAAGCGCGATCTGCGCGGCAAGCAGAATATCTCTGATGGCCCAGCGGCGGCCGCCGGCGGAAGCAGTGATGCCGCCTTTGATTGCCTGATTCGGATCGGCGGCGAAGATTTGCCGCACAGGCACCATGCCGAACAGGACGCCAGCAACCAGCGCAACCGCGAAAGCGACCGCAATCTGCGATGGTTCAACGCCGACGCCAACCTTGATTGGTATCTCGGTTGGGAAGGTGAAAGCCCCGAGGCCGCGCAGCAGCACAGTTGCAAGCCCGCAGGCCACGATGCCGCCGCCGATCGAGACGACGATTGCTTCCGTGAGAATCTGGCGGAGCACGCGCCATCTGCTTGAACCGATGGCAAGCCGTATCGCGAACTCGCGTGTGCGGTCAGCGGTGCGCGCCGCAAACAGGCTGCCAAGATTGGCACATGCCGCGAGCAGCACGAGACCGGCCAGCAGCATGACGCCGCCCATGAAGCCGCGTATCGGGCCGCCCATCATGTCTCCCAGGAAACCAGGCTGTCCCGTTTTCAATAAGAGATTCTCGTCACTCTTCGGGTAGTCCTTTGCAATCGAGGCCGCGACTGTCTTCAAGTTCGCATTGGCCTGCTCCTTCGTGATTCCGTCTTTTATCCGGCCAAGCCCCCAGATGTTCTGGTCACCCCTTTGCTTCAGCCAGTCAAAGCCCTCAAACTCTTTTTCGTTCGACATGGGGAGATAGATTCCCGGGTTGAAGAATTTCTCGGTCCCAGTGAAGTTCCTGGGCGTAACGCCAATCACCGTATAGGGCTGCTTATCAATGAGAATTGATTTGCCGACGATGTTCGGGTCGCCGTGATAAAGGTCCTTCCACGTGCCATAGCTCAGCACTGCGGCGTGCGAGGCGCCGGGATGTTCATCGTCAGCCGGCTGCATCATGCGTCCGAGCAGAGGCTGCACACGCAGAAGATTGAAATACTGCCCAGTCACTTCGTAGCCCCAAACCGGACGTGTGCTGTTGCCGGCCTCGACGCCGTAATGGTCGATGCGGTAGGCGGCGACCTCAGAGAAGACGTTTGACCGGTCGCGAATATCCTGGAATTCGGGATAAGAGATGTTGATCCACCCGTGATTTCCCTGCTCGATATTCACCACCTGGTCAGGGTGAGGCGTCTCAATGGGGCGTAGCAGCATGGTCTGCAGCACGCCGAAAACAACGACGTTGGCGCCGATACCGAGCGCGAGAGTGATGATCGCCGTAATGGTGAAGCCGGGAGAACGGCGTAGCTGGCGCAACGCGTAGCGGATGTCCTGCAGTAATGTGACCATGAACGCTTTTCTCCGTGCCCAGGTGAGGATGGGCTTGACACAGAGGTACGCACGGCTGCGGCCAAAGTTCCACGCGCCCAAAATCGACGGGACTGGGCGGAATCCGGGCAGAATCCTGCTTAGGCGGATTTGCGCTCTATCCAGCGCTGTTCAGTTTCAGAATGCGTCGTTCGATTGTGGACACGTATCGCGCTATGGCCGCACGGTCAGCTGCCTGGACTACCGCGCGCGAGCGACGGGCTTCTTC
>DATMOZ010000262.1:0-3951 GCA_035567995.1 Acidobacteriaceae bacterium | reverse complement strand
GAAACGACAGGCAGAAAATCTGGAACACCTCTGGGAAGCAGCCATAAAATCGCAGCGAAGTGTTGGGAAAAGTCCGCCTGCCGCCTCCTCCGCCGAAATGTGCAAAGCCGCGCCGGCCGAAACCAGCACCGGTACTGCTCGTGGACCAGCTTTCCACTCGGCGGGGCTCTTTCCCACACGGCAGCCTGTGGACGCGCTGTGAGAAGCGTGTGCAACCGCGCATCTGGCTGCGGACCGGCGGAACCACCGTACGGCTTATGCGTGCTTTCCCCTTCGCCGCGGACCGATTTTCTAAATCGGGCAAGCGGTCTAAGTGGCGATGGATTTGGAATTTGAGCTTTATATCCACTTTTCCGAACCCAACGACTACGGCTTCTGTCTTTGTATTTGTTCTTTGCTTATCTCTTAGAGGCAGTATTCGCGACACAATCCAGCAATCGGAGTGCTCGCCAAAAACCGTTGCGGACCGAACCAATTCTTCGCAAGCGCGCCCGGGCAGATCGCCATCTGCGAGTTCTCCACGAGACGGACTAATTTTCCAGAGACGGAAAGCTGTACTCTGTCGCTAGAATGGACGCGGGCTGGTGTACATTGAGGCCAATCCACCTGGAGAGATTTTGAGTATGGCCACGGCGAGCGCAGAACAGGAAAAGCGGCAGGTAGAGGGTGCGTCGGCAATGGAAATCAGCGTAAATCGTGCGGATTTGCTGCGTGAGTTGACAGCGACGCAAGGCGTAGTGGAGCGGAAGACGACGATTCCCATTCTGTCGAACTTCCTGCTCGAAGCCGAAGACGGCCGGGTGACGATCACCGCGACCGATCTCGACCAGAGCATTCGCACGTCGTGCGCGGCAAAAGTGAAGAAGCCGGGAAGCTGCACCATTCCGGCGCGCAAGCTGTACGACTACATCAAACTGCTGTCGGATGGCGACATCGGCATCAAGCTGATGGAGAACCACTGGATTCAGATTCGCAGTGGCCGCTCGAACACCAAGATGGTCGGCATGGCACGCGCGAATTTTCCGCAGATTCCAGCCTTCCCTGAAGTGGGAATCGTGAAGATTCCAGCAGCGTCGCTGCGGGGAATGATCGCGCGCACGATCTTCGCAATCTCGAACGAAGAATCGCGATACACGCTCAACGGAGCGCTGCTGGTGTTGAAGGCTGAGTCGATGGCCATGGTCGCGACAGACGGGCATCGCCTGGCGTTCGTTGAAAAAACCGGTGAGTCGCTGGCAAGCGTGAACGGCGAAAAGAAGACGCTGGTTCCGCGCAAGGCATTGAGTGAGTTGCAATCGCTGCTTGCGAATAGCGACGAGGAGTTCGTCGAGTTTGCGGATGACGAGCAGACGCTCTTCTTCCGCAGCGGCGGCCGCACGCTGACATCGCGCAAGCTGACCGGGCAATTTCCAAATTATGAAGCCGTGATGCCGCGCGACAACAACAAGTTCGTTATCGTGCGCGCAGCAGATCTTGGCAGTTCCATCCAGCGCGTCGCGCAGTTCGCGGACGAACGCTCGAATGCGATCAAGATGAAGCTGGAGCAGAACGAGCTGAAGATATCCTCTTCATCAACCGATTCCGGCGAGTCGGAGGACACGATCGAGACGCCGTATCAATTCGACGCGATCATGGTCGGGTTCAATGCGCAGTACCTGCTCGACTTCCTCAAGGTCAGCGGAACTTCAGAGGTCCGTCTGGAGTTCAAGGACGCGCAGTCGGCCGGGCAGATCCGTCCTGAAGACGCAGCAGACGATTTCAAGTACCGCTACATCATCATGCCGATGCGCATCTGATAGCGGAAAGGCTTAGAAACATGCGCGCACCCATCAGGCAGCTTCGGCTGCCTGTTCTTTTCGCCCTGGTGGTCGGCGTTGCAACCGCCGCTGCCGCGCAACGCGTAGTTACCCTGGATCACGGTGCCCGCAGTCCGGCAGTCTCGCCGGATAGCCGGACGATCGCTTTCAGTCTGGTGGGCCGGATCGCGACGCTGCCGATCCGCGGCGGTGAGACGACCATCATCGCGAATGATGCTGGATGGAATTCCTGGCCGGCATTTTCGCCGGACGGCGTCTTTCTTGCCTACGTGCACATGACAGCCTCAGGCAGCGACCTGATGTTGTTCAACCGCGCCACGGGTGAAACCGCGTTGCTGTACCACTCCGAGCCGGAGCTGCGTCAAATCGCGTTCTCGCCCACGGGCGAGACGATCTATTTCATCGCGGCCAAAAACCAGCTGGAGGCGCATCTGTGGCAAATGCCGCTGGCGACGCTCGATCCAAAGCAATTGACTTTTGCCAAAGGCTGGCACGAGTGGTGGTTCGCCGTCGCGCCGGATGAGCAGCACGTCATCGTCGACTCCGGTCGCTACGGCGCGGCGAACCTTTACCGCGTGTCGATCGACGGCAAGCAACTCACGCGCCTCACCAAGTCGGCGGCGACAAATGATTCGAACGTGCAGTGGTCGCATGACGGCGCGACGCTGGTTTCAATCGAGACGGAGAACGGTGTCGAGAGCGTGGTCACGCGAGCGGCCTCGGGTGGAGCGCCGCGAAAGGTGTTGTCCGGTCCGTACGAAGAGAGAGACATCGGCCTGTTGCCTGACGGCAAGAGCGCCGTTTTGTCCGAGGCCGGCAAGCTCTACCGGCTGGATCTCGCGACCGGCAAGACGGAACCAATTCCATTCTCGGCGCGCATCACGATGCCATCACAGACCGCGGCCGACCTGGTAATCACGCATGCGCGGCTGTTCGATGGCGTGCATGACGCAGCGCAAGCGGACATGACCATCGAGGTGAAAGGAGGCCGCATCGCGGCCATCCATCGCAGCGCAGCCTCGAGTTCGACAAACGCCGGCACTCAAGCCGTAGACGCCGCTGGAAAGTTTGTGATGTCCGGGCTCATGGACAACCACTACCATTACTGGTTCGCCCAGGATGGAGCGGGACTGTTAGCTCACGGCATCACCACCATTCGCGACCCAGGCGTCGATATTGCGAACGGCATCAGCCTGAAAGAGGCGAATGCCCTCGATCTTGCGCCGGGTCCGACGATCTATTCGTGCGGGCCGCTGGTCGATGGCGCGGGGGGCTATCATCCGCTGGTCGACGTCGAAATCACCACGCCGGATGCGGCTGAACCGCTGGTGCATTCGCTCCGCGCTCAGGGCGCCGACTGCATCAAGGTGTACTTCATGCTCGAGCCGGCTGTGCTCGCCGCCGTGGTCGAGGCCGCTCACAAAGAAGGGATGCCGGTAACGGGACATATCGGGGTTCACACCAGCTGGCAACAGGCGATGGACGAGGGGATCGACGGGTTGAATCACGTGCGCATCTGGCACGACCTGCTGCCTATGTCTCGCCAGCCACAAGGCGAGGACGAATCGCTCGATGGGCAGGTGCATGAGATCGCGCGCATGCAGGCGGATTGGAGCGACATCGATCCTGACGGGCCGCAGGCCGGCAAGATCATCGCGGCGATGCAGAAGCACAAGATCGGATTTGACCCGACACTGACTGTCCAGCAATTGGGAGAACGCGCACGCGGGGAACTTTCGCTGGACGAATTCCACACGGGAGTGGCGGCCTATAACAAGATGGGGCGCTTTGTGCGGCGGGCGAATCGTGAGGGCGTCATGCTGCTGGCCGGAACCGATGATGGATCGTTGAACGACGAGATGGAAGCGTATGCGAGCTTCGGCATTTCAAATCTCGACATCCTGCGCGCCGCAACCATCAACGGCGCACGCTGGCTGAATCAGCAGGACGAGTTCGGCACCGTGGAAGTGGGCAAGCGCGCGGACCTGATCGTCGTGAATGGTGATCCGCTTAAGGACGTGAAAGACCTTCGCAAGATCACGCGCGTGATTCAACGCGGACGCATCGTTCGCTAGGCATGTCTCGCTATGGCGGGGACAGCAGCGCGCAATCCTGCCGCTTCGAGCGCTGCGCC
>DATMOZ010000261.1:0-4608 GCA_035567995.1 Acidobacteriaceae bacterium | reverse complement strand
TAGCTGAGTGGCTGACGACATCAGAGTTGGTCGTTCGCGATGGTAGAGTTTGCGGCGTCACTGTGGTCGATGAGAACGGCATCTCGCATGTCGTGATGGCGCGTGCGGTTTTGCTCGCCAGCGGAGGAGCCGGGCAGGTCTTTCGCGATACGACGAATCCATCAGTAGCTACCGGAGACGGCATCGCAATGGCGTGGCGGGCGGGAGCTGAAATCGCGGACATGGAATTCTTTCAGTTCCATCCAACTGCCTTGAGCTTGCCGGGAGTGCCGTGCTTCCTGCTCTCAGAAGCACTGCGCGGTGAAGGTGCATATCTGCGCAATCACGCGGGCGAACGCTTCATGGAGCGGTATCATCCGCTGCTCGAACTAGCTCCTCGCGATGTTGTCGCACGGGCCATAACGCGTGAATCTCTAGGTCGGCCGGGTGAATCACTGCCGGTGTATCTCGACATGCGGCATGTGAAGGGAGTGGACCTGCAGCACCGCTTCCCGGGCATCACCACATTTCTGACGCAACACGGTTTGTCCCTCGCCTCTGATCTGATTCCGGTGCGACCTGCGGCGCATTATCTGATGGGTGGAGTGCGGACGGACCTCGACGGCCGGGCATCGATGCCTGGACTTTATGCTGCAGGAGAGACCGCGTGTACTGGCGTTCACGGGGCGAATCGGCTGGCAAGCAACTCCTTGCTGGAGGGGCTGGTGTTTGGTGCGCGCGCCGGTGAAGCAATGCGAAACGCTCCGGCATTTGCCGGACCGGAAGAAAGAGATGCCGCAGCAGAGGGCGCGCTTGGCACGTTCTCATCCTCACCTATGGAGCAAGCGGAATTACGACAGAAAATGTGGGAGAAGGCAGGTCTGTTACGCGACGCGACCGGTTTGGTTGAAATGCAAAAGTGGCTGACGGAGAAGATTGACTCGCTGCCCGACGGCACGAACCGCGAGGGAGTCGAAGCTCGAAATATGCATGCCGTCGCGTCGTTAATTGTCCGGTCCTCACTTGCTCGAGAGGAGAGTCGTGGTGCCCACTTTCGCACAGATTTTCCGGCGCGTGACGATACACGCTTCCAAAAACACTCTGTGATTCGGGGTCAGTCTATCGAGTTTGTAAAGACCCGCTAGCCGGCCGCAGGCTTTGGCGGGCGCCACAGCGAAAGGGTAATGAAGAGGGCCAGCGTGGCTACGATCACTGCGAGTGAGATTGCCGCGTTGATCTGGACTGCGTGGGCGAGCAACATTTTGGCCGCGACGAACGCCAAGATGATCGCCAAACCGTAGTGCAAGAGATGAAAACGTTCCAACGCACCCGCGAGCACCACATAGAGTGCGCGCAAGCCCATCACAGCAAGCACATTCGACGTGTACGCGATAAATGGATGGCGTGTAATCGCAAGTACCGCGGGCACCGAGTCGAAGGCGAAGAAAATATCCGTCAGTTCAACAGCAACGAGGGCAACGAACAGCATGGTGAAGGCGCGCTGCCCATTTTCATAAACGATGAATTTTTCCCCATGATCGCCCTGCGCAATCGGGTGAATGCGGTCCATTAGTTTGAGCCACTTCGGACGATGAGTCCCTTTGACTTCTGAGGGACGAAGCAGACGGATCGCGGTGAAGAGCAATATCGCAGCGAAGATGTAAGACACCCACTCAAAGTGGCTGAGCAGCGCGACACCGCCTGCGATGAAGGCCCCGCGCATCACGATTGCCCCC
Source organism: Acidobacteriaceae bacterium (assembly GCA_035567995.1). Classification (GTDB taxonomy): domain Bacteria; phylum Acidobacteriota; class Terriglobia; order Terriglobales; family Acidobacteriaceae; genus JBBPYY01. The sequence continues at coordinate 2,893 of DATMOZ010000261.1, read as the reverse complement.
ATTACTCCATAGAGCAATACCCGGCGCTGATTGCGTCTGTCGATGCTAAAAGAACGAAACAGCAGCAGGAAGACGAACAGGTTGTCGACACTGAGGCTTTCTTCGACCAGGTAGCCAGCCGCAAATTCGAACGCTGGCTGCTTGCCAAATCTGACGAATATGAAAGCAGCGAATGCGGCGGCGACAGCTAGCCAGACGGCCGTCCAGAAAGCGGCGCGCCGAGTCGAGAATTCGTGCTTCCCAGATGTGACACGAATGTCGACGAACAGCATGACCGCAATGAGAACGTGAAATGCGATCCAGTAAAGAAGGGGCAAGCTTGCCGGCATGACGCGATCTTACCGTTGATTAAGTAGACGGATCGTTTCCATCACAATATCGCCGGCAACCTGCAGACTGTGCGCGCTCAGCTTGTCGAGCGTGTCCTCTGCGGTGTGATGCCAGCCATCGGGATGATCGCGATCATGTGGCCCGTAGTCGATGTCGATGATGTCGGCGACCGGAACTCCCCGTCTTACGAATGGCAGCTGGTCGTCTGAGACAGGCCCTTCTTGCGCGAAAATGTACCGCTGATCTCCGATGTTCTTAGCGGCGGTTTTCACCACGTCGAGCACCCAGGGCGTCGAATTAGTTTCGCGCTGGATGTTGAGATCTCGATCGCCGATCATGTCTGTCAGCAGAAATGCTTTGATCTTGTGCAATGTGCCGTCTGCAGACCACTTGGCCGCGAGATGCCGGCTGCCGTAAGTGGAATCAGAATCCGACCATTGTTGGAAAGCTTCTTCGCCATCGAAAAACACCAGCCAGACGGAATAGCCCTCCAGCGTGTGACCGCGCAGATGATTTGCGAGTTCAATCAACAGTCCCGTGGTCGCGCCGCCGTCGTTCGCTCCGACGAAGTCTATGTTGCGCAGAGGATAGTTCGTTTCATAGTGGGTGGCAACGACGATCACGCCGTCCTTCTTGCCTGGAAACTTCACGATGAAATTACGCATCGGCAGAATGCCAACCGGAGTGGACGCGGTGAAGTCGTCGGCTTCGAGCGCATCGTGAGCGAATTGTTTGCGGATGTAAGCTTCGGCCTTGGCGTGGCCTTCGCTGCCGACCCAGCGGCGCCCGGAAGCAGTCACAAATTCTCGGGTGTAGTTCAGCGCGCGTTCTCCCGAAAAGCGCGGAGTGGCCCTTGATTGAGCTGGCAAGGCGGCGCAAACCGCTAACAAACAGGACAGGCCAATTGTCCGTAGCGGAAAAGCGAATTTCATCAAGCCTCTTTCAATCGCTTGCGGCGGGTCGGGTGGACCATGTATGCGACCCCAATGCTTAGGACGTAAAGCACCAGCATCGGTGAGGCGAAAACGCACATCGACAGCACGTCGGGAGTGGGAGTGATGATCGCCGCGATGATGAAAATGATAAGAATCGCATAGCGAATGTTGCGCCACATGAAGTTCGCACTGACGATTCCGAACAACGCGAGAAAGAAGACAAGGATGGGCAGCTCAAAGACGATGCCGAGGCCGAGGATCACAGTCTGAAAAAGGCTCGTGTACTCGTTGATTTCGATGAGCGGCTTGAATTGACTCCCATAGCCGAGTAAGAAATCGAGTGCGCCGGCAAAAACATAGTGATAGCCAAACCATGCGCCAGCGAGGAACAACCCGACAGTCGCCGTCATGAATGGAACGACATAGCGCTTCTCATGCTGGTAAAGCCCCGGAGAAATAAACAGCCACACCTGATAGAGCACGAACGGCGACGCGAGGATAACGCCGCCCACGAAACTGATCTTCAAGTACAAGTTAAACGCGTCTATTGGATTGTGATAGACGAGCTGGGTGTCAAGGTGGTGTTTCCGAAGAGCGTTCACGATCGGCGCTTGCATGAAGCCGTAAATGCGCTCGTGCTGCCAATAAGCAACACAAAACGCCACCGCAATATAGGCCAATGAATGGATGATCCGGCGCCGAAGCTCTTCAAGGTGCTGGATCAGGCTCATGCCTGGCAGATCGGCACGCTCACTCACGCCGGCGCGAACTTTGTCCACGATGTCGGGCACGCTAACGCTGGACCTCTTCGTGGGTTCGCACCGTCTCAAGGTTGTCGTCCGCGACTCGAGGCTCTTCTACGGATTCGCCTATCGGAAGCGGATTCTCGTGCAGGGATGATTCGCGTTGCGCGATGATCTGACCGGTGGAAGGCGGCAATATTTGAGGAGCGGCCGGCATTTGAGCGGCGGCGGGCTCGGCTTCCAGCTTTTTCTGCTTTTCGGTCTCTTCTGCCTTGCGCAACTCGTCTTCTATCTGGAACTTGAATTCATTCGAGGCACGTCTGAATTCGCCATAGATTTTGCCAATCTGGCGCCCGATCTCGGGCAGCCGCTTTGGTCCAAAGACGACCAACGCCAGCAGGAACAGGACAATGGTGTCACCCACGCCAAGAGAGCTGTAGAGAATCGGATCCTGCGAGATCATCATCGTCAATCATACCTTTCTAGAGAAAACGCGTTTCGTCTCGAGCGGATTCCGGAGTCCGCTCTCGGAGCGAAATTTGCGCCGAACCGTTGTCACAGCAGTACAATTTAGGAACACCATTTTGACGCTTTGACGAGGGGTCGAGTATCTAATGGAGTGAAGCTGCAACATCCCCGTGGCTGGACGTCGAGAGACGTAGCGAGTCCACTGCAGCCTTTGTAATTGCTTTCAACATCCCCGTCTTGCCAGGCGAGATTTCGAACCTGGGCAGGACTGAAGGCGGAAAACGATGAGTGTTCTCTTAGACGAAGCCGCGGAAGCGGTGCTCAGTCCTGCGCGCGAGCCGGAAGTGTGCTCGCTCGATCACTACCTTGTGCAACCTGATGAATCGATGGATGGTCGCATCGCCGCTGCCCGTGAGC
>DATMOZ010000260.1:0-12752 GCA_035567995.1 Acidobacteriaceae bacterium | reverse complement strand
TGAAGGTCGCTGTTACGTTGAATGACTTGCGCTTGTCCCACGCATCGCGCGTGCCCGGATAATGAAAAATCGCTTCTCCCTCCATCGTTTCACCAGGGGCGATCTCAGTGCCGCGCAGCAACGGAGTGCGCTTCCGGTCGGCCAGATTTGGATAAGCTTGAAAGACCCGCTGGAAATCTCCCTGACCAACCGTCGCGCTGGCCTGCTCGCCGTCGGGGCTTGCGAAAGTTCCTTCCAGCTCGACAAGCGTTAACGGAGCCTTGCTGACATTCGTCAACTTTACCTGGGCAAGCACGAGAATGTTGTCTTCCACTTCCGGCTTCGTCGTCACTGTGGTGCCGACCGTTGTCGGCGTGGTCCCTTCATGGTGAACCGGATAAAGATAAACCTGGCTTACTTCACCCGCGGCCAGGGGTTTGGTCTGTCCGACAAAAAAGTAAGTAGCGATTACGATCGCCACTATTACAGCGCCCATGAGCATCAGCACGATGCGCTTGCCGGCTTTCGACTCTTCCAGTTGCGTGATGTTCGGTGTTCCGTAGTCGGTCATGTTGCGAAATTGTACTCAGCGAGGGCGCAGTCCGGCTAGAAACTCCAGTGGTTCGCGCGTATTCAACACATCTGCCGGCGTCAGCCATGCGCGCCGCAACTGGGCGACCCCATACTTCAGCTTGTTGAAATCGCGCGTTGAGTGCGCATCTGTATTGATGACGATCTTGCACCCGTGCTGTTTCGCGAGTTTCAAGTCGACATCACATAGATCAAGCCGCTCCGGCGAGGCGTTATGCTCCACCGCAACGCCAAGTTCTCCGCAGCGGCGAACCACGGCCTCGACGTCGATCTCATAGCCCTCGCGACGCAAAAGCAACCTGCCCGTCATGTGGCCGACAATGCGCAGGTAAGGGTTCTCGACAGCGCGCAGCATGCGGTCGGTCATTTGCTGCCGCGGCTGATTGAACAACGAGTGCACGCTCCCGATGACGACATCCATTTGCGCCAGCACTTCGTCTGAAAGATCGAGCGACCCATCGCCGAGAATGTCCACCTCAATGCCGGTGAAAATCCTGATCCGGCCTTCCATCTCGCGGTCGACCGCCTGTACTCGCGCCATATGCGCGAGCGCCCGCGCGTCGTCAAGGCCGTTCGTCATCGCGAGATTCTTTGAGTGGTCGGTTATCGCGATGTACTTGTACCCCAACTCGACCGCCGCTTCGGCCATCTCGCGAATCGTATTACGGCCGTCGGTCGCATCGGTATGCACATGCACGTCGCCGCGAATGTCGGCCATCTCGATCAACCGTGGCAGTGTGTGATTCACTGCCGCTTCAAACTCGCCAGAACCCTCGCGCAGTTCCGGTGGAATCCAGTCAAGGCCGAGCGTCGCATACACCTGCGCCTCATCTGTTACCGGCACCGTGACACTTCCATCATCGAGGCGCGCGAGTGCATATTCGTTAAGCGTGTAGCCCATGCGCATCGCGCGTTGCCGCAGCGTTACGTTGTGTGATTTTGAGCCGGTGAAATATTGCAGCGCCGCACCAAAACTCGCTTCCGGAAGCAGACGAACGTCCACTTGCATGCCGGTGTGCATTTTGAAGCTGACTTTGTTCTTGCCCTTGCCGATTAGGTCGCTGATTCCGGCGAATGCAGCCACATAATCCGCTGTAGCGCTTGCCGTCTCCTCTTCGCATGCAGGGCCAGTGACCAGCAGATCGAGATCGCCAACCACTTCTCGTCCGCGTCGCAACGAACCAGCGGGCGTGACCCGCTCGATGCCCGGTACCTGCAGCAGATACGCGGTCAACCGCTCCGCCGTCTCATCTGCTTCGCTCAGTCGAAAGCGTCCCGCGTGGCGGCGGTAATCTTCAATACTTTTCAGCAGCTTCTCGACCTGCTTTGCGCCCATCCTGGGCAGCGCAGTAAGGTGCCCCGCTTTCGCCGCCGCTTCAAGCGCATCGATCTCGCAGATCTGCAGCGCCTCCCAGATCAGCGCGACTGTCTTCGGGCCCATTCCCGGCAGCCGCAGCAACTCAAGCATCGACGGTCTGTACTTCGCCAGCAGTTCTTCACGCACGCCGAGTTTGCCCGTCGCTGCAATCTCCGCGATATTCGCTGCCATGCCCTTCCCGATGCCCGGAATGGCCAGCAACTCCTTCGGCTGGTCGGCAATCGCTGCGACCGGCACAGCAGTCTGCTCCAGCGCCTCGGCGGCGCGGCGATAGGACCGGATGCGAAACGGATCCGCAGCGCTGACTTCAAGCAGGGCCGCAGTCTCATGAAAGAGCCGCGCGATGTTGCGATTGTCCATAGCCAAAGCCGAAGCTATCAGACTGCGGCAGGAAAGAAAAAGCCCGGCGGGCGCCGGGCTCTTCCTCCCCCTCTTCCATGTGACAGCTACGCGGCTTGCTGGTGACGGCGAGTCACCTGGTCTGCCTGCGGACCCTTGTCGCCCTGAACGATATCAAATTCAACATCGTCGCCTTCCTTCAGACTCTTGTAACCGTCGAGTTGGATGGCGCTGAAATGCACAAAAACATCGGGCCCGCCTTCGCGACCGATGAATCCATAGCCTTTTGCGTTATTGAACCACTTCACCTTGCCTGTGTACTGTGCCACGGGGAGCCCTCACTTGCTGTATCTTCAGGCCGATCTTGCAGACCTCTCGTATTGAATACAGACGCAGTCGCGCGGCGATGGTTGCGCGAGGAAATTTCATATCTGCATCTGCTTGAGAGCAAACAATTTGCCGACTCCCCATTTTCGCGAGTCGGTCAGAGTTCGCCCTTTTTCATCATCCGGTCGAGCATTTGCACGGCGATCAGTGTCTTGCCGTCCAAAATTTTTCCTGCATCGATCGCTTTGAGCAGTGCGCTCAACGGAATCCGCCGCAGCAGAATGAACTCATCTTCCTCTGGCATCGCCGGTCCCGCGACCAGATCGCGCGCGAGATAAATCTGCATCCACTCCCCAAGAAATCCCGGGCTCGCGTAATAGCGCACCAGCTTCGTCCATCGCTTTGCCTTGAAGCCCGTCTCCTCGAGCAGCTCACGCTTCGCAGCAGGCAGCGATTTTTCGCCCGGCTCTTTTCGCCCCGCCGGAATCTCGAGAAGATACTGTCCCGCCGCATGTCGGTACTGTTCCTCAATCAGCACGTACGGATCGCGCCGGTTCTCTGACTCGTCGATCGCCAGCACAACCACTGAGCCGCTGTGGTGAATTACGTCGCGCCACGATTCGATGCCGCCCGGCTCAAGCACATAATCCGTATGAACACTGAACAGCGGCCCCTTGTAAGGAATCTTCGTCGAGAGCAGTTCCACCTTCGCGGACCGCTGTAATGGAGTAGTGTTCGTCGTTGTAAGAATCTTCTGTTCCGCCGGTTGTGCCGGCTTCTTAACTTGCTTCTTGCTCTTCGTCGCACGTCTCGCCATTCCGCCAAGGTACCATCACGGCAATGCAGATTGACGTCTCAATCATCGGAGCCGGAAGCCTCGGCACAGCCCTCGCCTATGCCCTGAATGATGCAGGAATCTCCGTCAACGAAATCGTGACCCGCCGCCCCAACAAGCGCTTGCTGCATCTCGCAAAAAACGTCGGCGCAGACCTCGTTTCTCTGAAAGAAGCCCGCCTCCAGTCCCGCGTTCTCTGGATCAGCACGCCGGATTCCGCCGTCACAGAAACCGCAGCCGCCGTCGCAAACCGAACCACGCTGCGTCGACAAATTGTCCTCCACTCCAGCGGAGTGCTTTCAAGCGACGCACTGCAACCAGCACGCGAGGCAGGTGCCGCGACAGCATCCGCTCATCCGATGATGAGTTTCCCGCAGCCCACCGCCGTCTCGCTCCGCGGTGTCACCTGGGCCGTCGAAGGCGACGCTGCTGCCACTAGAACCATTCGCGAAATAATCCGGCAATTCGGCGGAACTTCGCTCAAGCTCCGCCCCACAAGCAAGCCGCTCTATCACGCATTCGCCTCTCTCTCGTCCCCGATGCTGGTCTCGCTGCTCACCGCCGCCCAATCCGCAGGGCGTTCCAGCGGACTTAACCAGCGCGAAGTGCTCGCGCTCATGCGGCCGATTGTCGAGCGCACTGTCGCGAACTTCTTTGAAAACGGCGCAGCCGCCAGCTTTAGCGGGCCGTTCGAGAGAGGCGACGTCAAAACCGTCGCGCTACACCTCGAAGCCCTTCGGTCAATGCCCGCCGTTGACGCAGTTTACAAGACGGCCGCGCTGCACGCTCTCGCCGCCCTGCCGGTTAAAAATCGTGAAACGATACGCACATTGCTGCAATCCGCAAAATTGCCCGCGTCCAATCCACGTCGTCGCGCATCTGCTAAGAGCGTGAGAAACTAGCGCCGGAGCTTGCTTGAAAGCGGACTGTTATCCCATCGAATCCATGCCCGGCACAACCCGGCTCTTCCGGGACTTTGTGGCGGGCAGTCATGCCCGTCTGTCAGCCTTCTACGCGAACCCTGCGATCGAACCCGCAGCCCCAGCCCTCACCACCGACCGTGAGCAACTCGCTGACCTCCTGACCATCCAAAACACTTCCTGGGGAGCCTCACCGGAATCCCTGGCGAACATCGAGCGACTCCGCACAGGCGCATCAGCAATGGTTACCGGGCAGCAGGTCACGCTTTTCGGCGGCCCTCTCTTCACCCTGCTCAAAGCCGTGACCGCGATTCGCAAAGCGCGTGATTTCAGCGCCGCCGGCCACCCTCATGTGCCGATTTTCTGGCTGGCAAGCGAAGACCACGACATCGCTGAGGTCAATCACGTTACCCTGCCTGCAAAGGGTCACCTCGCGCAGATCCATCTCACCCAGCACTCACCACTGAACGCTCCCGTGGGAAATCTGCCGCTCGGCGAAGGCATCCTCCCGGCTCTCGATGACGCCACTTCCCTTCTCGGCGAAGGCGCGATGCTCGATTTGCTGCGCGAGGCTTACACTCCGACAGCCACGCTCGCCGGCGCCTTTGCCCGCACCCTCTCCAGGATCTTTTCCTCCTACGGCCTGATCATCATCGACGCGGCGACGCGCGATTTCCACAAGCTTGGCACCCCCGTTTTGCGCGCCGCCCTCGAGCAGGCCGACGAACTCCACGACGCACTGGTTGCGCGCTCGGCAAAGCTGGAGCAGCTTGGCTACCACGCGCAAGTCACCGTGCAGCAGAACTCAAGTCTTCTCTTCCTTATCATCGACGGCGCACGCATCGCGTTGAAGCACACCCCCGGCAGCGATGACTGGCGCGCAGGTCCGAAGACCTTCACGACGGGCCAACTGCTGGCGCTTCTCGATGAGGCGCCCGAACGCTTCAGCCCGAACGCGCTGCTGCGTCCGGTCTTTCAGGACATGCTGCTGCCGACTACTGAATACATCGGCGGCCCTGCCGAAATCGCGTATTTCGCCCAGAGTGCTGTCCTCTACGAAATGATTCTTGGTCGCAAGACGCCAATCCTGCCGCGGTTCTCAGCCACTCTGGTGGAGCCCGTCATCGCTTCGATTCTTGCCCGGCACGAGCTCGAAGTGCGCGACGTCTTCACATCAAAAGAGGCTCTCGCACAACGGCTCGCCGCGCGAGCAATTCCTATCGAGGGGAAGAAGCATCTCGCAAGCGCCGGCAATGCACTCAATGACGAACTCGGCCGTCTGCTCGACTGGATGCACTCCATGGACGACGGCCTCGCCCGCGCCGCTGAGACTTCCGCAAGCAAGATGCGCTACCAGATGAACCGTCTCAGGCGCCTTGCCGCCAACCACATGCTTGAACGCGAAGCGTCCCTCGCGCGCCACGCTGCGGCCCTCACGCAGGCGCTCTACCCTGAGGGGCACCTGCAGGAGCGCGTCCTCGGCTCCGCATACTTCCTGGCCCGTTACTTTGACACGCTTCCCGCGACGCTCGTCAACCACCCAGCGCAGGACTGTCCCGGCCATCACATCATTCCCCTCTAGATTTTTCATCAGGCGTAAAATCGCCCAATGGCGATGGAAACTTTTCTCGAAGTCACTTGTCCTGATTGCGGAGCTGCGCTGAAAGTCGACCCGGCGACGCGAACTGTAATCGCGCACACATCCGCTCCACGCAAAAAAACCTTTGACGATCTTGAATCCGCCGCAAAATCAATGCGGGAGCAGGATCAGAGGAAAGAATCCATTTTCCGCCAGTCCGTCGAGGCCGAACGCAACCGCGGCGACGTCCTTGAAAAGAAATTTGCCGAGGCGCTCAAGCGGGCCAAGGAAACTCCAGACACCGGCAAGCCGCTGCGCGACTTCGACCTCGACTAGCTTGCCAGGCGGGACTCACTCGACGAGCGCTCAGTTATTTCGCTGACCTGAAGTATCTCGGTGGGCTGCAAATAGCCCTTGCGACGGAACCACTCTTCCATCGAGCTTCTCAGCTGCTCCAGCGGAACGCGATACCCGGCCTCAAGCAGACCGTCCCCCACTGGCAGCGTGTCGTCAAAAATCGCATCATTGGTGAAGTTCCGCATCGCAAAATTGTCTATCCAATGCACGGGACAGGTCTGACGCTGTCCCGCAGCATCGACTCGCTCAATTTGCAACTTCCTCACAAACACCGGGTGGGCCTCAATGCAGTTGGATGCTAAGCCTTCGCCTTGGGACCAGCCGCCTTCACTTCAGCCGGCGCATCAAACTTCGCGAAGTTCTCCTCGAACTTAGCTGAAAGCATCGCGGCCTGCTTGTCATACGCCGCCTTGTCGGCCCATGCGTTACGCGGCGAAAGCAGCTCGCTCGGCACGCCGGGGCAGTTCGTCGGAATCGATAAGCCAAACGCCGCTTCGCGCACAAACTCCGCTTTGGCCAGCGACCCGTCAAGAGCCGCGTTCACGATTGCCCGCGTATGCGGCAGGCTCATACGCTTGCCGACTCCAAACGCGCCGCCGGTCCACCCCGTGTTCACCAGCCAGCACTGCGCGTTGTGCTCGCGCAGGCGCCGGCCAAGCATCTCTGCGTAGACCTTTGGTGGCAACGGCAGGAACGGCCCGGCAAAGCACGTTGAGAAATCGGGCACCGGCTCAGATCCCAGCCCCGCTTCAGTCCCCGCCAGCTTCGCCGTGTAGCCCGAAAGAAAGTGATACATCGCCTGTTCCGGTGTCAGCTTCGCAATCGGGGGCAGCACGCCAAAAGCGTCCGCCGCGAGGAACATCACATTTTTCGGATGGCCGCCAACGCCCGGAATCATCGCCCGCTCAATGAATTCAACGGGATACGCCGCTCGCGTGTTCTCCGTATAGCGAATGTCGTGATAGTCAGGCACGCGCGTCTTCGGCTCGAGCACTACGTTCTCCAGTACCGACCCGAAGCGGATCGCATGGAAAATCTGCGGCTCTTTCTCTTCCGACAAGTCGACGCACTTCGCGTAGCAGCCGCCTTCGAAATTAAAAACGCCGTCCGGCCCCCACCCGTGTTCGTCGTCCCCGATCAGCCTGCGCTTCGGATCTGCCGAAAGCGTTGTTTTACCAGTACCTGACAGTCCAAAGAACAGCGCGGTAGATCCGTCGTCACCCACGTTCGCCGAGCAATGCATGGGGAACACATTGCGTTCGGGAAGCAGGTAGTTCATTACGCCAAAAATGCATTTCTTCATTTCGCCGGCGTACTTCGTTCCACCAATCAGAACGATTTTCCGGGTGAAATCTGTGAGGATGAACGCCTCAGACCGCGTACCGTCCCTCTCCGACAGTGCGAGAAACTCAGGGGCCGCGACCACGGTGAAGTTCGCAAGGTGCGACGCGAGTTCCTGCGTCTCCGGACGCACAAACAGCTGCTTCACAAACAGCGCGTGCCACGCATACTCAGCGATGAACTGCACCGGCAACTGGTATTTCTTATCTGCACCCGCAAAGAGATCCAGCACATACAGGTCGCGCTCCTGCATGTGTTCGATCACGCGGGCCAGCAAGGCATTGAACTTCTCAGAATCGAACGGCTGGTTGACCTTTCCCCAGTTCACCTTCGCTTCGGTATTCGCATCTTTGACGATGAACTTATCCTTGACCGAGCGGCCCGTACGCGATCCCGTCAATGCCACCAGCGCACCGTTGGATGCCAGTCGCGCTTCGCCCCGCGCAATTGCGGCTTCAATCAACTGCGGTGTCGAGAGATTGCGGTGAACATGAGGTGCGGTCAGCAGGCTGGTCAAATCAGTGGTCGAGGTCTCAACACTCATCGTTCGCTCCTGAAAAATGGCTCAAAAGGCTTTACTTTACGCGATTACCGGCAATGTTGGCAGATTGTCAGTGCTACGAACTTCATCCATCACCCGGTCAAGATGTTCAAGTGTTTCTACGACGCTTAGCGTATACATCTCTCGGCCATTGTCATAACCAGACATCACGGCTTCTTTCAGATAGTGGCCCGCAATCTGCGCCGTTAGAAAATCAGTGATCACGTTGCCGGTCTTGCGCTTGAACTCCACCCAGGCCATGCAGGGCAGCACGATCCAGACAGCGCGTTCGTTCACCTCAAACCGCACATCCACCGCATCGGCGTGGCGCGTGGCGATGGCAACGATGTTCGCTTTCCACACGCAATGCAGATCTTGTTGCGTCCATTTGTCAGTCACGTGAAAGTTTTCGTACATGTCAGCGATAAGCCTAATCGTCAGGCGCAAGTCTTGTCACGAAACAACATCACCGGCAGGCGTTTTGGGCATTCAGCGGGGCTTTCTTGATGAACAGTTCTTCATCGCGAATATCGGGAATATGTCGAATCCATTTTGCAAGAAGTCGCGTCCAATATGCTTGCGCGTTATAAACTAGCGCGTGCATTTCCCCCCGGGAGAATTTGCCGTGACAACATCAGTAGCACCATCGATTCGCAACATGGAAAAACAGCTGCGCCAGCAGGAGCAGCACCTGACACGAGTCATGGTGCAGGCTGTCGAACAAGGCCGTGAGGTGAACGCAGACGAGACCAACGACGTCGCGGATCAGGCTGTCTTGTCTTACCAGAAGGAAATGCTTTTTACGCAGGGCACCGAAGGCCGTAACCAATTGCACCTCGTGCGCAACGCCCTCGCCAGAATCTCTGAAGGAACCTTCGGAGAGTGCGTCAGCTGTCACGAGACCATCGGGTCGAAACGATTGGAAGCCGTGCCGTGGACTCCCTACTGCATCGCGTGTCAGGAGAAGGCAGAGGCCGGCGAACTCCATGATGCCGCAGGCCACGGCGAGCACGCGTTGGCAGGTGGGTAGGCGATCCGCGTCCCTCGATTCGAGCGAGGACGCTTGACACGTGCCGCCCGCAGACGCGGGGGGTTTCCCCAATAAACCGCCGGCTTCATGCGACGCCGGTATACTTGCCGAGTACCGAAGTCCAGACCTATCTGTAAATCTCTCAAGACTTTAGGACTTTTTGGTACCCCGATAGGGGTACCGCCGCGTATCCCGTCCAAGCTGGTAAAATCAGCGGAGCATCTCCGTCAGTAAAGGAACCAGTCCGTACAAGTGAAAACTGAAACCCGCCACGCCCTTAAACACGACAAATTCATCGACCAGACTCAACAAGGAATCGGTTGGGTCTCCAGCCACCGCACAAAAGTGGCGACTGCGGTCGTGATTGCCTTGGTCGTGATCGGCCTCATCATCGGCATCACCGTCTGGCAGCAACATCGCTCCCAGCAAGTCTCCAACGCCTTCGGCGTCGCAATGTCGATCTACACCGCCCCATTGGCGCAGCCGGGCGCGCCGCCACTCCCTGGCAGCTATCCAAATGCGTTCGCACGCGCGACTGCGGCGCACCAGAAGTTTCAAGATGTAGCCTCGCAGTTCGGCTCTACGGAACTCGGCAAGGCATCGCGCTACTTCGCCGGGCTGACGTCGATCGAAATGGGAAAGCCGGACGTCGCGGAATCAGACTTGAAGGCAGTCGCTGACTCTGGCAACCATAATCTGTCGAATCTCGCCAAAATCGCGCTTGCCGGCATTTATCAGTCCTCAAAGCGGCAAAGTCAGGCAGCCGATCTCTATCAGCAGGTGATTTCGAAGCCCTCGACCACAGTGCCCGCTACGACAGCGGAGCTGCAGCTCGCGGCTCTCTATGAGCAGACGGCGCCCGACAAGGCAAAGGCCCTTTATGCCAAAGTGAAGGACGAAGACAAGACCGGTGCCGCCGGACAACAAGCATCGCAAAAACTCGGCGGCCAGCAACAGCAGTAAGCCTCGAACTCGAGTAATGCAGAAGGCGCGGCGCTCGCCGCGCTTTCACTTTTTTGTGAGCACGGTCTATCCTACGTGCGTCATCGGGAGGTAACAGAACTGAAGGACCGGCTCAAATCGATGGCGACAGCAACAGGACAAGCGCTCGGCTGGCTCGATGCACAGGGCATCGACCTGCCCCCTCAAGACGCCCCGCGAAGAGACACCTCCCCCACCTCCGCTCTCGACACCGAAATAGCCACACTCGTCACTGCGCATTCGGGAGTGCTCTACCGCATCTGCTTTTCGGTCTTGCGCGATGCCGGTGACGCGGAAGACGCCGTGCAGGAAACGTTTCTGCGTGTCATGCGACACCGCGACGAGCTTGTGGACATCCGCAATGTGCGCACCTGGCTCGTCCGAATCGCATTCAATCTCTCACTGGACGCCAAACGCCGGCGCAAACATATCTCTCTTGCGGACGATGCTGCGGAGCTTGCCGCTGCTCTCCCTTCCCGCGATCTTCCCGGCGATGTGAGCCTGATTTCAGTGCAGCGGCATGCGGCAATCTTGCGGATAATGGACGGCCTGCCGCGCAAAGAGCGCGCGGTGCTGCTCCTCTCGGCCCTGGATGAAATGGAAATTCCAGAAATTGCCGAAGTCCTTGAGGTCACAGAATCAACAATCCGCTCAAGGCTCTTCCGCGCCCGGCAGATGATGCGGCAGCGTCTCCAGAAGGCGGCAAAATGAACAACCTTGGCGATCACGAACGCGAACTGGAAGCGACGCTTCGCACGCTCAACAGCGTAAAGGCACCTGAAGATCTCGTTGACCGCGTGCAGCATCGACTCGAACACCTGCACACACGCCGTCATCGCCGCATCGCGAATTGGCGCCCTCTATTGCTGACTCCTCTTGCGTTCGGGGTGGTGATGCTAACCTGCGTCACTGTCGCCCGCCAAGCGCCGTGGCGGCAAGTGGCGCCGCAAGCAGTACGCACGCAAGCGCCAAGCCGCACTGTGATTATCCGTGATTCCGCGACGGCCCTTCCATCGCGACCTGGCGGTCGCCGAGCGCTGCCAGCACAAGCGCTCCCTGCGATTACGGCAAAAGACCAGCCCACCGTTCCGTTCGTCTACCCGCAATCTCGCGAGGCGCAGTTGCGTCTTCAGTCAGCCTCCCAAGCACGAATCACAGATCGGGCTGTCTTTGATCCCCGATCCGACGTTGAGAACGGCACTGCCGACGTACCTAAGTAGTTGCTTTTGGCTCAAGCAACGAGAACAGCATATGAAGTAGCGCGAGGACAATCGCGCCTACAAACGCTGGCGCGAAGCCGACAATGACGAATCCGGGCACCAAATGGCTAGCCAGGATCAGCATGAAGGCATTGATTACGAGAAAGAAGAGGCCGAGCGTCAGAATCCCGAGCGGCAACGTGATCAACTTCAGAAGGAAGCCTATCGTTGCACTCAGAAAGCCGATGACGATTGACGCTACCAGCGCTGTACTCAGGCTCTCAACTACGAAACCTGGTACGAGCCTCGTGACGATAAGCAGCGCCACTGCACTCAATATCCATCTCACAAGTAACCGCATGGAGCCTCCACCATCGCACTAATATCCAATCGGGCCCTGCCGCATTCTACGCTGTGCTCCTGACTGGGGAGCTTCCTTGAGTTGTATGCTGCGCAGGCTGTTGATTGCGCCTCGCAGTTATCCCCGTTCCAATGGCCAGACCTGACGGGTCATCCAGACTAGAAGGGTTCCTGATCGTTTTCGGTCATGGGCGAGAAGCTAGTCTATCGTCGTGATGTCGCAAAATTTCCCGCAAAAGAGAAAAGCCCACTCACCAGGAGTGGGCTTTTTCTTGAATTAATGCCGGCGATCACCTAATCTCCCACACACTTTCGCGTGCAGTACCATCGGCCCAACGAGGCTTAACTTCCGTGTTCGGGATGGGAACGGGTGGAACCCTCGCGGTAAACTCACCGGCAAATCTAGACGGCTCGCCGGCGCTTGTGCCGACAGTTGGGTTCTTTGCGCTGAGCGCAAACGAACCTACCGCCTTTGATCTCAATATTTCATAACTGAATAGATGGTTTTGTTGCTGTGTAACTTCAGGCTTGTTGAATGTCATAGAGATCCAAACTGTGCATTGCTGCACGGAGTAAATTCTATGGACAAGCCGAACGGGCGATTAGTACTGGTAAGCTACGCGCATTGCTGCACTTCCACTTCCAGCCTATCAACCTGGTGGTCTTCCAGGGCCCTTCTTTTCCCTTTTGGGTTGGGAGATCTCATCTTAGGGCGTGCTTCCCGCTTATATGCTTTCAGCGGTTATCACAACCGAACTTCGCTACCCAGCTGTGCCATTGGCATGACAACTGGAACACAAGAGGTTCGTCCATCCCGGTCCTCTCGTACTAAGGACAGCCCCCTTCAAATCTCCTACGCCCACAGCAGATAGGGACCGAACTGTCTCGCGACGTTCTGAACCCAGCTCACGTACCGCTTTAATAGGCGAACAGCCTAACCCTTGGAACCTTCTACAGCTCCAGGATGCGATGAGCCGACATCGAGGTGCCAAACC
>DATMOZ010000259.1:0-5022 GCA_035567995.1 Acidobacteriaceae bacterium | reverse complement strand
ATGCGCGAGTCGCCGGTGCGGTGAGATTCGCGAATCTCGCTGTCGTTGAGAAGCGCGAGCAGATGCGCGGCAGCTTTCGATTGTCCCTGGTGAGGCCTGACCGCCTGAATGCGCGGATCAAATGCAACGGGCGTACCGCAGAGAGCTTCAAGACTCATGGCGCCGGAGAGATCGAAGAGCGCAGCGGCGCGCAGCGCGCGATGGATCGCGAGACCGCCGACGGCAGCCATGGCCTGCGTTCCATTCAAGAGTGCAAGGCCCTCTTTAGCTTCGAGGTCGATGGGGTGAAGACCGCTCTTCGTGAAGGCTTCTGAAGCACACATGCGCGAGCCGCCCGATATGACGTCGCCCTCACCGATGAGCGCGAGCGCGATATGGGCCAGAGGAGCGAGATCTCCGCTGGCGCCGACGGAGCCCCGGGATGGAATAACGGGATGAATGCCGGCGTTCAGCATCGCGATGAGCAGTTCTGCGACGAGCGGCCGCACACCGCTGAATCCTTTTGCGAGGACGTTTGCGCGCAGCAACAACATCGCGCGCGCTTCCTCACGCGATAGAGGCTCGCCCACGCCGGCGGCGTGGCTGCGCACGAGGTTCCTTTGCAGTTGCCGGAGCTCGGCGGCGGGTATGTGGATGTCTGAGAGCTTTCCAAAGCCTGTGTTGATGCCGTAGACGGTCTCTTCGCGCGCGACGATGTCGTCGACGATCTGCCGGGAGGCGCGCATGCGTTCGAGCGCGGCCGGATGAAGCTCGACGGTCGCATGGCCGTTGGATACCGTGAAGATTTCGATCAGAGTTAAGGGCTGGCCATTGAGAACCAGAGGCTGACCGTTGAGAAAGGGTGTTGCAAGATCCGTTGCTTCAATCATTGATACCCATCCTAGAAAGCGGAAGGGAACATGAGCAAATCGGCGTCTGGCACGGTCGGCGCATTATGCACTCCTCGATCAGCGCGAGCGCTGCCACCGACGGACTAATACTTTGGTCGAGATGGGGAGTGGGACGCTCGACGGAGGCAGAAAATGCGTGCGCGTGCGCTGCGATATAACTACGGCTTAGCGAGGGTTAACACGAGTTCCTGCGAGCATGCTCGACATCCCTTCTGCCCTGTTGGCTCTCGGCTTGTTTGATAACTTCAACAGCCTGGTTCGATAACTTCATTGCCGATCGCGGGGGCAGGTATGGATGAATCCGTTGCAGTGAGTAAGAAACAGCCGCTGGAAATTTACGGACCACGTACTTCTCCCAAGGCTTACGCTATCCGCGATTTTCTCTACCGCAGCGATATTCCGTTCCTCTGGGTTGAACTGAAGAGCGACGAGGAGGCGCGGGCGAAGGCTGGGGCGAGTGGCCTGCGCGATAGCCGGCTGCCGGTCGTTCTCTTCCCCGATGGGACGCGGATGGAGGACGCTACGCTGCGGCAGATCAGCGACAAGCTGGGCTGGTTCAGGGATCCTTCGCGACAAGAATACGATCTGGTGATTCTGGGAGCGGGTCCCGCGGGCCTGAGCGCGGCGGTGTATGGCGCTTCAGAGGGACTGAAGACCCTTGTGATCGAGCGCCTAGTGGTGGGCGGACAGGCTGGCAGCAGCTCGAAGATTGAGAACTATCTCGGCTTTCCCGAGGGAATAAGCGGCATGGATCTTGCCAAACGGGCGCGAGACCAGGCGAGCCGTTTCGGAGCGGAGATTTTGCAGTTGCGGGAGGGTGTGCGCGCGGAGTTCCACCCAGGTAAGGGCATCGGATATCTGGCCGATGGTACGAAGGTTGTGATGCATGCGGGAATCTGCGCCAGCGGCGTGCAGTATCGCAGGCTGGGTCTGCCGAATGAAGACCAGTTTCTGGGTGCCGGCATTTATTACGGCGCCGGTGCAAGTGAGGCGGCACTTTGCGTTGGTGATCATGTATTTGTGGTGGGAGGCGGGAACTCCGCTGGCCAGGCAGCGATGCACTTCTCACGCTATGCGGCCAAGGTCACGATGCTGATACGCGGAAGCGGGCTGAAGGAAACTGTCTCGCAATATCTGGTCGACCGGATCATGGCCTCGCCGAGGATCGAGATTCTGACGCACCGTGAGGTTATCGAATTGCACGGCGATGAAGTGTTGCGGGCGATCACAGTGATCAACAACCAGACCGGCGACAGAGAGATGTTTGAAACGAGCTGGGTGTTTCTGTGCCTCGGCGGTGTGCCACACACGGAGTGGGCTGCCGAGGCGGGGATAATTCGCGATCAGGAGCAGTATCTTGTTACCGGGCCGGACCTTAAGAAGTTCGGCCTGACTCGCGAGAAGTGGCCGCTGGACCGCGAGCCGTACTATCTGGAGACGAGCCAGCCCGGGTTGTTTGCGGCAGGGGATGTGCGCCACGGCTCTGTGAAACGCTGCGCCGCGGCGGTGGGTGACGGCGCAATGGCGGTCACATTCGCCTATCGCTACCTTTCGAATCACTAGGGCAGGTGAGGGGTCCGCGCGTCGGTGCCGCGCCCGCTCAGATGTCGCTTGACATCGCTACTTGTGCATTCATACTGATGAAACGCCGGCAGGGGCGTTTCCATTGACCGCATTTCATGTCGCTGTTATTCATTTCTCGTTTCCATGCGGCAAGGCGTTTAGATTTCGAGCAGTGCCGCGCTGACGGAGGATAACAGTGGATAGTTCTCGCAGAGTGCCAGCCGCGCCGCCGAGGATTCCTCAGCCGGTGGCGATACAGCAAATAGACGGTCTGGATCTCCAGGGAAAGTATCACTCCGCTCGAATCGGCGGCGATTTTTTCGATGCGGTCGCGACCGGTCCGCGGATGATATTTCTGCTGACGGATATCTCTGGGAAGCGCGGAGCCGCGCACACGATCGCGGCCGAGGTGCAGGATACATTTCGGAAGCGGGCGCAGGAGATTTTTGGCACGCCCTGGGCGAACGAATCGGAAGGCATTGCGCGACTGCTGCATGACGTGAATGCAGCGCTCATTCGCGCTGCTCGCGGGCCCCGCCTTGCGCCGACATTTCTTGGCTGTTATAACGCTTCACTCGCGATTCTGACTTATATGAATGCGGGTGGACCGCCGCCTTTCCTTCGAGATTCAGAAGGCACGCGCGCCTTGGAGGGTGGCGGCGTGCCGCTTGGACTGTTTTCCCACATGACGCATGAACCTTGTATGCAGGCGTTCGAGTCAAAGGCGCAGATGCTTATCGTGACCAAGGGCGTCATTGACGGCGGCGATGGGCGGAGTGACTTTGGAGTGGCGGGTGTGCAGCGGGCGCTTCAGGAAATGCACGCGGCTTCGGCGGCTGAGATTTGCGAAACCGCGCTGGAGAAGGCTCACGGATTTGTGAAGCGCTCCGGATTCTTGCGCTCTAAAAAATCCGAGGCGGTGGAAGATCTAACTGCTGTGGCATTGATGCGGCCGGGCTTAGTCGCAAAGGCCTAGCCCGTAGCTTCAGGGTTGACCCAAGTCGCCGTCGAATAAGCATTTCGACTTATAGCGACGCTAATCCTCATGGCGATAGTAATCGTCCCAGCAGCCGCCTTAACCTTTACGGCGAGAGCAGGATGGCCGTTCGAATAAACAAGCGGACGATTCATCAGGTAGTCCGACGTTTTTATCCCGCTTCGGAAAGTGCACCGGAGTTATCGCCGCCGCGGCTTGTGGCATTAGAAGGGTCATTCGACCCGGATAAGTCGCTACTCGTCCCACGGCGATTGCTGCGCTACTTTTGCGTGCTGATAATCCTCGGATTAGGTTAAGCCGGAAGAGACAAGCTCGTCCCAAAACAATATCCGGCGGCCAAGCAGTTGATGTGCATTTCAGGAGTGCGGACGACCAAGCAGTGAGTGGTATTCCGCTGGAGGCCAGGGGTAATGTTCAAGGGCGCAATCTCGCTCTGTCCTATCTTTGTCTTTGCCTTCTGGCTGGCGTGTGTTATCCCGCCTTCAGATAGAGGCGAGGCTACTCCGGCGGTCGCCGGCTCCGCAACTAACGACAATGCAGCTGTAGGTCTTGCGCACGTGCTGGGTCCAGACGACAGTACGAACCCGCTGCATTGTGTGCAGAAAAACACTGCCGCCGAATCCCCAACTTTGGCGATGACTGCCTGTGTGTCTGAGTTCAGCGCAACAAATCCGGGAACTCTGCGCCACCGAGAGCTCCCTGTCCCCCAAGAAACGCTACAGCGGTACGTGTTGCAGCAAATTGTTCCAGGAGCTTCCAAATGAAAAAGCTACTCAATCTGCGCAGCAAGATGGCGCCTTTCTTCGGCGCAGCAATTCTTCTTACTCTGTTGACGGCAAGTTACAGTGCGTTTGCTCAGGAAACAGGGCAGATATCGGGAACGGTTACCGATCCGTCGGGCGCCGTCGTCCCGAACACAACCGTCACCGTCAAGAACATTGGCACCGGTGCGACGCGCACCACAACCACCAGTGACACTGGATACTATCTTGTCACAGGGCTGGAACCGGCGACTTATGAAGTGGGCGTACAAACCGCTGGTTTCAAGCCTTATGCTCAGCGAATTGAGGTTACGGTGGCCAGCAGGATAACCGAGAATCCGAAACTGTCCTTGACGTCAGCCACCGAGTCGGTGGAGGTGACGGCGGTCGGTGGTACGCAGGTAAATACGCAGACGCAGGAGTTGTCGCAGGTTGTAGACCAGCAACAGATCGCGAACCTGCCCAGCCTTACCCGCAATCCGTATGACTTCGTGGCCCTGTCGGGGAATGTGTCCGCTGGCGATAGCACGAACAGCGGCGATTCGAGAGGTGGGGGGACTGCCAATTCACAGAACGCAACCACCCGTGGGGTGGGTTTCAATATCAATGGGCAACGCTCAAGCGGCACCGAGATTCTGCTGGACGGCGTTGAGAACGTTAGCACCTTCAGTGACAGCGTCGGAGTGTACATCCCCGCCGATGCAACGCAGGAGTTCCGCGTCCAGACCACTAACTATGAGCCACAATATGGTCGTGCGTCAGGCGGCATCGTCAACGTCACGACGAGGAGCGGGACCAACAATTTTCATGG
>DATMOZ010000258.1:0-8895 GCA_035567995.1 Acidobacteriaceae bacterium | reverse complement strand
GAAATCGAGACGGAGAGCGAAGTCAGTCCGGGCTCCCTCTATGCCAGCGGCCTGATCGCGGCGGGCGGCATCGTTGGCCTGCTCGGCGTCGGGCTCAAGCTGTACGAAGGCGCAACCAACCGTACCGTGCATCTGTGGTTCGCCGAGGGCACCACGCCATACCAGCTTCTGCGTCACCAGTGGATTTCCGTTGTGATGTTCGGCGTGCTCGCATTTTCGCTTTACTACTTTGCGCGCAAGCCGTTAGAGGTCGGCGCACCACCCGCAGAAAACGAAGCAGGTAGCTAAGGATTTGGCCAAACCGAAGTTAGAAGACCTGACGTCCGTTTTGCTCGACCTTCATGACTCCCGTTCCGTCTCAGAATCAACGAGTATGGGCGAGCCCCGCGCCCTTCCAGCCAGCAGCCAGCGACTGATTATGAGCACACGCAAGCCATACGCTTATTTTTCAACGGATATTACTTTTCACTGATCACAGCAAGATGCTGCGGCGTAACCGTGTCCTTGTAAACCACGCCGCCCTTCATCACAAATCCCACATGCTCCAGCGTCGTCACATCAGCCAGCGGATTGCCCGAAACCGCAATGATGTCCGCGTACTTACCCGCTTCGAGTGTGCCAATGTCTCTCGCCCGATCGACCAGGTCTGCGGAAGAGAACGTCGCCGCGCGTATCGCGCCCGCCGGTGTCATGCCAAAGCGCACCATGACGGCAAATTGTTTCGCGTTGTCGCCATGTGGATAAACACCCGCATCAGTCCCGAACGCGATCTTCACCCCGGCGGCTACTGCCTTCGAGAAATTCTCGCGCTGCACCCGCCCGACTAGCTTTTCTTTGTCCAGCTTCTCTTTCGTCAAGCCAAGTTCGACCGCTTTGCCCTGCAAATAGTCGTCGTTATAGATGTCCGCGTCGAGATACGTCCCGTGCGCCTTCATCATCTCAATGCCTTCCGCGTCGAGAAAGCTGCCATGCTCGATTGAGTCGATGCCGGCGCGAACGCAATCTTTGATGCTCTGCGTGCCGTGCGCATGCGCGGCAATCTTGCGGCCGGCTTTGTGCGCTTCATCCGCCGCGACTTTCAGCTCTTCGTAGGTGAACTGCGGCGCTCCAGGCTGGTCGCCGCGAGAAAGCACGCCGCCCGACGCCAGAATCTTAATGACGTCGACGCCATATTTAATTTGCGCGCGAACGGTCTGCCGAACCTGGTCTGGCCCATCCGCAATTTGGAAATCGCGGTCCGCGGGATACATAGTGTCGCGTACCGTCGGAGAATAGCCGTTCAGGTCTCCGTGACCGCCAGTAATCGAGATTCCCGGCCCGCTGGCAACGACGCGCGGCCCCGGAATGAAGCCCTCGTTGATCTGGTTGCGCAGATCGACGGCGGCAAACGGCGGCGACCCCACATCGCGAACCGTTGTGAAGCCCGCCATCAGCGTAGTGCGCGCGTTGACCACTCCATTGATCGTCGAGGTCAGCGGCGTCTCCTTAAAATCGTTGATCTCTTCGTAGTGGTCCGCCCGCGCCATCAGGTGCGTGTGGCAATCGATCAGCCCTGGCAGCACATAACTCGACTCCAGATGGATGACCACTGCGCCGGCTGGCGGAGTAAGTTCAGAAGCCTGCGCAATGCGCTCGATGCGCTCTCCACGCACGACGATCACCACGTCGTCGCGAAGCTTTTCCGTCGTCGCGTCGAAGACGTGACCCGCGCGGATGTAGCGCACAACCGGCTCTGCAGGAGCGGCTTTCTGCTGCGCCTGCAGCATGGCGGCGAAGATAACGAAGCATGGAAAAAACAACAGGCGGGCGCGTGCAACATTCACTGGCGAACTCCAATTTAGGGATGTCCGAGTTTAGCTCACGACATTTTCCTTCAACGAATTTGACTCATCGTCTCGGAGGTTGACATCGCCTCGCCCGGCTTCTGTGCCGCGTGAGCAGAATGCACGCCGTGCAGTACCGACATGAAAGTCATGACCATGAACACGATCCCGAAGACCACAACGCGAATAAGGTACAGCATTCTTTCGACCTTCTGTAGGTATGAATGCACCCAGTGCAAAAAAGTCGTTATCGGCTCAATAGATTTCGCGCAGCAGCCCGCCCTTCGCGTATCAGATCGGGCAAACCCACGCCGTGATAGGCGTTTCCCACGCACGCGAGCCCAGGTATCGCAGCCATTCGCGCTTCGAACTCCGCGATGCGCTCCTGATGGCCGACCTCGTACTGCGGAAGCGACCGCGGCCAGCGGCGGACGACGGTCACATCCGGCAACGGCAACGACCCCAGATAGCGGGCCAGCTCACTCTGCGCCAGTTGCGCAAGAAACGCATCGTCGCCGCCCATCAGTGATTCCGCCGCTGCGCCACCAAAAAACGCACGCAGCAATACAGCGCCCTTGGGGGCGCGCTGTGCAAATTTCTGATGCGTGAATGTCGCAGCCAGCAGCGTGTTTTGCTCGCCGTCTTGAGGAACCAGAAAACCGAACCCTGCTGGAATCCGCAGCGATTTCGCAGTCTCAACATTAAAGCCGAGCGCGACGACGACCGCCGAAGAAGCATGTCGCGGCAACAACGCCGCCGCCGTTTCATCGATCGGCCTCACAAGTCCACTCGTGACGTCAGCCGGCGTCGCAACAATAACCGAGTCAAAATTTTCGCCCGCGACACTCCACGATTCACCTTCCCGAGCAACGTTGCTCACGCGCGTATTCAGACGCAAAGACTTTGCTGGCAGCTTCGCAATCATCCGATCAATCAGCGTGCCTAATCCGCTCACAAGTGTTGTGAAGATCGCATCACCCCGGGTCGCTTTCCCCGACACTTGAAGCCCTCGGATCAAGGAACCGTGCTCCCTCTCCATCTTCACGAACGCCGGCATGACCGCCCGCACGCTGAGTTGCGCAATATCCCCGCCAAATACTCCGGCCAGCAGCGGAGCCGCGATCTTATTCGCCACCTCGCTGCCGAAATGGCGCTCGACGAACGCAGCAACGGATTCATCGAGAGATGGCGCCGCGTGCTTCAGCGCTTCCGCACGCCCCGCCTCATCGCGGAAAGCCTTCTTGGCGTTCTCGCTGAACAGCGGCGAAGCATCGAGTGCCGCAAGGTCCGACGGCACCATCATCCGCATGCCATCAGGAATCGCAGTCAGACGCCCATCCTCCGCGATGTAGGTCTTGCGAATCGCGTCATTCGACGGCAGCAACTCGCTCTCGATGCCAAGTTCGACCGCCAGATCGCGCGCCCAGGGCTTCTCCGTCACCCATGCGTCAGGGCCGCATTCAATGACGAAACCTTGCTGATGCACCGTCTCAACCGTTCCGCCGAAACGATCTGATGCTTCGTAAAGGACGAAGTCCGCGCCCGCCAGCGCCAGTTCATACGCAGCGGACAGCCCGGCAATGCCGCCGCCGATGACAGCAGCGCGCATCAGCGAGCCCGTGCGGCAGCCGGCGCGTCGGCAAATTTACGGAACGCTCCCGCAGCCAGGTCGGCCAGCGCAGCAGTCAGCGTCGGCGAACCGTTGAGCGATTCAGGTCGCGTCAAACGCAACCCAATCTGCTCAGCCATGGCGCGAAACGCAATGTCAATGTCGTACAGAATTTCCACGTGATCGCACAGGAAGCCCACCGGCTGCACGACCACATTGCTATATCCGGAATCCTTGATCGCGCGCAGCGTGTCTTCCACCGTAGGGCCAATCCACGGGCCGCCCGACATTCCTTGACTCTGGAATGCGAAATACCATTCTTCAATGCCGAGCGCGGCAGCGACCAATGCAGCCGTCAGCTTTGCCTCAACCGGATACGGGTCTGGAGTCGCGGATGCAGCAGCCCGTTGCGCAACCGCGCCTTCATCCACCGGCGGCGCAGCCACCTGGATTGTCCTGCAAGGCACGCTATGCGCCGTGAATACAACCGCGGTGCGCACTCCCGTTTGCTGCGCCGCTTCGTAGACCGGCGCAAGCATGTCGGCAAATGCCCGCACCAGCAGAGGATGGTCCGCCCACGCATCCACGAAGCTGAGTTGCATCGCGTCGCCCGCTTCCGCATACGTGGCGCGGCGATACAGACCCACACTTGTACGCGAATTCTGCGGCGCCAGACAAATTGCAACCGTCTCAGTTACATTCTGCTTGCGCATCTGGCGCACCGTATCGGCGATGTAAGGCTTCCAGTTGCGCATGCCGACGAAAACCGGCAGCCCGCTTACTGATTCAAGCTGCTGCGCCTGCGCAAACGTCCACTCCGTCAGCGGACTGTGACCAATCAGTCCGTATCGATGACGAATTTCCTCGATCACTGCCGGTGGCATCGCCCGTCCGCTCGTCACATTCTTCAGATATTCCGGAATATCATCCAGCGTCTCCGGCGTGCCGTGGGCCAGCAACAATATCGCGCGCTTCGCCTGTGTCATCGCGCCGCTCCATGCTGCTTCACCAGCTCGACCACGCGCTTCACGGCTTCAACCGGCGTGCCTGGCACAATCCCGTGCCCCACGTTGAAAATGTGGCCCGGCCGCCCACGCGCGAGCTTGAGAATTTCGCGCACCCGCCGCTCCAGCACCTCGTCCGGAGCGAACAGCGTAATCGGATCGAGATTCCCCTGCACCCCGCGCGTCAGCCCAACCGCGCCCCAGCCCTCATCGAGCGGAATGCGCCAGTCGAGACCGAAAACATCCGCGCCGGTTTCGCGCATCGATTCAAGCAGCGATGCCGTATCGACGCCGAAATAAATCACCGGAACGCCGAATGACTGCACGCGATTCACCAGTTCTTTCGTCGCGGGCAGAACGTATTCACGATAGTCCGCAACCGACAGCGCGCCCACCCAACTGTCAAAAACCTGTATGACGTCGGCGCCTGCTTCGACCTGCTGCGCGGCAAAGTCTGCGAGAACCGTCACGAGCTTCTCCATCAGCAGCGCCCACGCGGCAGGCTCGCGATACATCAGCCGCTTCGTCTCGATAAAGCTGCGCGAGCTCGCGCCCTCAACCATGTAACTTGCGAGCGTAAACGGTGCGCCACAAAATCCGATGATTCCGCGCGAATCTCCAAAGTGCGCGACAACTTTCTCAATCGCCTTGGCTACATAGCCAAGCTCGCCCGTGCGCGTCGTGTCGAGACGCGCGATGTCCTCCACTGTCCGCACCGGATTCACAACAATCGGCCCTTCGCCCTGGTGAAAGTCGAACTCCAGTCCCATCGGCGTAAACGGCAGCAACAAGTCGGCAAAAATAATCGCCGCGTCGACACCAAGCACTTCCGCGGCGGTGATCGTCACTTCGGCAGCAAGCTCTGGCGTGCGGCAAATTTCCAGCAAGCCATGATGCCGGCGAACCGCCTGGTACTCCGGCATATAGCGGCCAGCCTGCCGCAAAAACCACACCGGCGCACGATCTACCGGCTTCCGCAAACACGCTCGCACAAACCGCTGTCCGCCCGTGAGCGGAGCGAGTATCGCAGAGCGCGGTGGTGCTTTAGAACTCATTCGAGAAGGCCAAAACAAAGGTTAGCACCGCACAGCTTCTTCCCACAGACACCGGCTAACTCAGCGCCTGCGAAATATCCTCTATCAAATCCTCGACCGCCTCGCAGCCAACGCTCATGCGGATGAACCCTGGCGGCACATCATCTCCGCCCCATCGCGCGCGACGCTCCGCCGTCGTCGACACCCCGCCAAAGCTCGTCGCCTCAGTAACAAGCTTCGTCGTTGAAAAAAAACGTTCCGCCGCCGCCTGGTCGCGTAGCGTGAACGACAGCACGCCGCCGAACTGTGTCATCTGCCGCGCAGCCAGCGCATGTTGCGGATGCGAGGCCAGCCCGGGATAGTAAACGCGCTCCACCTCCGGACGGTCTTCGAGAAACTCCGCGATCCGCTGCGCATTGCTCGATTGCCGCTCGATGCGCAGCGCCGCCGTCGCGATCGATCGCAGCGCCAGCCAGCTTTCCATCGGCCCGGGAATCGATCCGGTAAGCGTGCGCCAGTTGCGCACCTGGTCCGCCAGCATCTGATTGCGGCACGAAACATGCCCCAGCACGACATCGCTATGGCCCGACGATGCCTTCGTGTCCGATGCAACCGAGAAATCCGCGCCCAGCGCCAGCGGTTTCTGCGCGAACGCCGTTGCCGTCGTATTGTCGTGCGCCACAAGAATGCGCTTCGCGCGCGCCGCTTTCGTGATGGCGGCAAGATCGCAGAGCGAAAGCTCCGGATTCGACGGAGACTCCAGCCACAGCAGCTTCACCGCGGGCTCATCGATCAACGCGGCCTGCGCATCGTCTGCCGTCGGCGCTTTCAGTACTGTGATGCCCATCTCTGCGAAATATGTTTCAGCAAGCGAACGGCAGAAGAAATACCCATCGCTCGGCAGGACGACCGCATCGCCCGGCCGCAAAAAAGGCCCGAATACCGCCATCACCGCGGCCATTCCCGACGCGAACACAATCGTCGGACCACCCTCGAGCTCGGCAATCGCTGCTTCAAGCTGGCGCCAGTTCGGGTTGTCTGATCGGCCATAGTTTCGCGGCGAGTTTTCCGGATCTCCCGGTGCATAGTACGTCGCGGCAAAGACCGGCGACGGATGCAGCGGATCGCCTGGCTGAAGATTTTCTGAGTGACCGTAGCGAACGGCGCGGGTTTCATCACGCATGGCTCAAAAATATCAGGAAACATTGCCGGCCTCGTGTCACCTCGCGCAGACTCGGCGCGCACAACGCCGCGGCTGCCCCCTACATCTCAATAGCGGCAGGCAATCCGCTGCAATGCACTCAAGGAGAAGCGATGACAGATCATCAGGAACAGGGCCACGTAAAGCCGGAGCTGGTGCAGGAGTCCATCCGCGTGGTCATCGAAATTCTGCACGACGGCCACAAGGGCTTCGCCGACATCGGCCATCAGCTGAAAGATCCGGAAGCAAAGCGCTTCTTTCTCCAGGAGACACAAACGCGTTCAGAGTTCGCGGCCGAGCTTGAGAACGAATTGCATCGCATGGGCGTCCACGACGTAAAAGAAGGCGGCACCGCCGCTGGCGCCCTGCATCGCGTCTGGGGAGATCTGAAGGCAAAGCTGGGCGGCGGCGATCACACCCTGCTCGACACAGCCGAACAAGGGGAAGACGTCGCGAAAAAGGCATACGCAAAAGTGCTGAAAGAGAAGCTGCCCGAGCCGCTGCGCGAAATGCTAACCAAGCAGCAGGCGCACATTCACCAAGTGCACGACAAGGTGCGGGCCCTGCGCGACAGCAAAGCGGCGTAATCCCAGCTAGCAGAAAAGCGGCTCCCGCGTGGGAGCCGCTTTTCACATCCACCAGCGATCACACCGCGCAGAACGCCGCGAAACGTTCCCGTACGCTCGCAATCCCCAAGCCCAGCGCATTTCCCTCTTCCATCAGCGGAACAATCTTGTCGAACTCCGGCCCCGAATGGGATCCAGTCAGCGCAATGCGGATCGGATGAAAGAGATCTTTCCCCTTCACTCCGGTCTCTTCCTTCACCTCATTGATCAGCGCTTTGAACCGCTCCACTGTGATCGGGCCTGGTTCTGCTGCAACCCTTTTCGCGAACGCGCTAAGCACGCTCTGCGCCGCGGGCGTCGCCAGCACGGCTGCGTTTTCCTCGTTCGCTTTCGCCGCCGCAGGGTCGTGTTGAAAAATAAACTGCGCACGCGCCGAAAGCTGATCAAGCCGGTCGACGCTGGGGACGAGCAACGCGAGCAACTTCTCAAACCAGGCTTGCTCTCCCGGCTTGAGCGCAACCTGCATCTGCGGAAAATACGGCAGCGCCAGCGCCGCAAGTCGCGCCGGCGCCGCATGCTTCATGTACTGCCGGTTGATCCAGTTCAACTTGTCGAAGTCGAAGACGGCGGGCGAAGGAGTCACCCGCGCAAGATCAAATTCCCGCACCAGTTCTTCCGGCGAAAACAGTTCGCGGTCCCCGCCCGTGGGGGCCCACCCCAGCAACGCCAGGTAATTCGTCAGCGCCTCCGGCAGATAGCCCATCTCCCTGAAAGTCGCAACTGAGGTCGCGCCGTGACGCTTCGAAAGCCGCTGGTGGTCCTGTCCTTGAATGGTCGAGAGGTGCGCGAACTTTGGCACCGGCCAGCCGAATGCGCGGTACACCGCAATCTGCCGCGGAGTATTCGAAATGTGGTCATCTCCGCGAATCACATGCGTAATCTGCATCAGCGCGTCGTCCACCACCACCACGAAGTTGTAGAGCGGTATACCCGCGTCCCCAACCTGCGCAGCTGCTCTGACGATCACTGGATCTGACAGCGTGGCCGGGTCAAAGCTCACATGACCGCGCACCACGTCCTCGAAATCCAGCGGCTTCGTGCCATTGACCGCGGCGAGATTCAGCCGCACTGCAAAGCTTTCCGTCGCGGCGCGCCTCGCGCTTTCCGCCGCGCTGATGCTGCGACAACGGCCAGAGTAGACGTGCGGATGGTCCTCCTTGATGGCCTGCTCGCGTTCCGCATCGAGTTCTTCGGCCGTACAGAAGCAGCGATACGCCTTGCCCTCGCTGAGCAATTGGTCTACATGCCGGCGATAGGTTTCCAGCCGCTCTGACTGGCGGTACGGTCCATGACTCCCCGCTTCGCCCTTGCCGCCGAACGCAACCGGGCCCTCGTCCCAATCGAGACCCAGCCAGCGCAGGTCCTCAATCAACTGCGTTTCGTATCGAGTTTCACTGCGCTCGAGATCGGTGTCTTCCACGCGCAGTATGAACGTCCCACCTGCGGCAGCATGGCGGGCATAAAGCCAGTTATAGAGAGCGGTGCGAGCATTGCCGACGTGCAGCAGGCCAGTAGGCGAAGGCGCGAATCGAACGCGCGGAGTCTTATTGTTATTCACGTTTTTTAGCCTAGCAGCACACGCGAACCGAGCCTTCACC
>DATMOZ010000257.1:0-6845 GCA_035567995.1 Acidobacteriaceae bacterium | reverse complement strand
GCGAGCGTGGCGATCACCTTTCGATCTTCTGACGAAGAGGCGGAAAGCACATTGTTCGAGTTCGCAGAACGTGATGCGAACGGGATGGCGCTGCGCTGCGACGTGCGTGATCCGCTGAGTGTGAAGGAAGCGGTAAACGCGGTCGTTGACGAGTTTGGCGGAGTCGATCTGCTGGTCAACAATGCGGGCGCGTTTGAGACCGCCGCGCTGGAAGAGATTTCTGTGGAGCAGTGGGACGCGATGTTTGAGACGAACACGCGCGGGCCGTTTCTGATGGCGCAGGCGGCGCACCGGTACCTGAAGGAGGCGCGCGGGCGGATCATCAACGTAGGGTCGCTGGGCGGGATGCATCCGTGGGCAACGCATGGGCATTACTGCACGAGCAAAGCTGCCCTGCACATGCTGACAAAAGTGATGGCGAAAGCATGGGCCCCTGAGATCAGCGTGAACTGTGTTGCGCCGGGGATGATTGTGAATGGCGAGACGGTTGAAGCAGGCTATGCGCATTTCGCAGCGAAGACTCCGATGGGGCGGAATGGGACGCCGGAGGAAGTGGCAGCGGCGGTGTTGCAGTTTGCAACCGGACCGCACTTTATTACGGGGCAAGTGCTGGCTGTCGATGGTGGATTGGGGTTGTGATGGGTGATGGGCAGGGATCGAAGCTGGTTACAATCCAGCCGTCACCGAGCTATGAAATCACACTGCCTGCGGAAGTATCGCAGGGCTATGCGGGAATCGTGGCGAGCTTCTGGATGGATTCATCTCTTGCACTTCAACTCTCAGGGTATAAGCGCAAGCATGGGGAGCAGGTATCTGCCGCGCAACGCCTGAAAGATCGAATGGATGAATGCGGGGAAAAGTGGTCGATTTGGGATGCGAATGTGCATCCGGATACGCGCATCGATCAAGCTACCGGAGAATACCTCGACGAGAACGGCGTGGTGTGGCTCCATTCGTATCTTGTCTGGCCTCACTACACGATCTACGCCACAGTCGCTATACCGAAGGGAATGGCGAGGGAACGAGCCGACTGGGCGCTTCAGGGCGTTGCGAGTATTCGCATGCTTACCGGGCAGTTCTCAATCGCGGCTGAGTAGAGACGTGGAGGGCGTGACAACGAGGCCCACGCGTTCGCCGCGCGAAAGATGACGAACTGACTAGCGGGAGAAAAGGCGAGAGATCAGGCTGCGTTTTTTGTTTGCTTCTTCTTTCTGTGCGACCTGAGTGGGCTCGCTGTCGGCTGGGATGGGCTCGCCGTAGAAGACTGCGCGTGGTGTGGTGACGAAGAGGCGTTCTGCGGCCTGGTCGCCGACGCTACGAGCCACTTCTTCATATGCGGCACGCAGCAGAGGGCGGCGGCGATCGAGGCTGTGGGCGTCGCTGGCTACGATGTCGACAAGACCTTGCTCGAGAAAAGACGTTGCAGCGCGTTGTGCTGTGCGGCCAAATCCGCCGAGGATTGAGCCGCCTGTGATCTGGATCAGGCAGCCCATCTGGGTGTAGTCGTCGAGTTTTTCGGGATGCTCGACGAAGGTCGGATTCCGCTCAGGGTGGGTGATGATTGGCGTCATTCCGCCGAGCACCAGCTGGTACACGTGGTCCGGCATGGCCGGGACGATGCCCATGTTCGGGAATTCGATGAGCAGATAGTTTTTCTGATTGATTGTGTACTTCGTCGGGTTTGCGACGGCGTCAGTGATGTTTTCGTAACTCAGGTGGAAGTCGCATCCGAGACCGAGTGTGAGTTTGTCGCTAAGAGCCTTAGTCACTGCCTCGTTGAGTTGTGCGAAACGGATTGCGTTCTCTTCGGGCCGAAACGCGAAGTGATTGCTGGCATGTGGTGTGCAGACGATGTGGGTGATTCCATCGGCTGCCGCCATTTCTGCCATCTGTAGGGATGTTTCGAGATCTGGAGAGCCGTCGTCGAGGCCGAATAGCAGGTGGTGGTGGATGTCGATCATGTACGGTTTCAGGGTAGCAGCCGTTACGGCGCGTTCAATGGAATTACCTGGGCGCCAGTGCCGCAAGCATGGAGCGGAAGATATGGAAGCCGTCTGTGGAGCCCAGAAGGGCTTCGCTGGAGCGGTCGGGGTGCGGCATCATGCCGAGCACATTGCGGCCTTCGTTGAGAATGCCGGCGATGTTATCGAGCGAGCCGTTGGGGTTCGCTTCCGCGGTGACGTTGCCGTTTGCTTCGGAGTAGCGGAAGGCGATGCGGTCCTGTTTCTGCAACTGCGATAGCGTTGGTTCGTCGCAGTAGTAGTTGCCTTCCATGTGGCCAACCGGGATCTGCAGCACCTGGTTGCGCTCCAGCGCGTTGGTGAACGGCGAGTCGGTGGTTTCAGTGCGTAGATGGACCTGCTTGCAGATGTACTTCAAGCCGGCGTTGCGCATGAGGGCACCGGGGAGGAGTCCGGCCTCGCAGAGGATTTGAAACCCGTTGCAGATTCCGAGGACGAGGCCGCCATTTTCGGCAAATTTTTTAACCGGCTGCATGATGGGTGCGAAGTGCGCAATGGCGCCGGTGCGCAGGTAGTCTCCGTACGCGAAACCGCCGGGGACGAGGATGGCGTCACAGTTCTGGAGGTCGGTGGAATCGTGCCAGAGGAAGGTAACGGGTTGGTGCGCGATTTCTGAGACGACGTTGTAGGTGTCGTGGTCGCAGTTCGATCCGGGGAATACCAGGACGCCGAATTTCATA
Source organism: Acidobacteriaceae bacterium (assembly GCA_035567995.1). GTDB lineage: Bacteria > Acidobacteriota > Terriglobia > Terriglobales > Acidobacteriaceae > JBBPYY01. The sequence continues at coordinate 4,144 of DATMOZ010000257.1, read as the reverse complement.
CTTCTAGGGTAACAAGTTTGCTGCGGCGTGGGATGGCAGAGTCGCGGTGTGCCGGTAGTACCGTATTAGTGTGCCTGAGTCTCATCTAAGAACGGCGGGCGGCGCGCTGCTGAACTGGTGGCGGGCAGTGACGCTGGAGTCGCTGGTTACGGGCATTCTGTGGTGGCTCGGGCTGTGGGCGTTGCATGTGCCATTGGCTCCAATGTGGGCGCTGATTGGTGCGCTGTGCCAGTTCATTCCAAATATCGGCGGGATGATTGCGCTGATCGGGCCGGTGATGACGGTGCTTTTCACCTCATCGAGCGAAGATGACTGGTACCGCCTTGGGCTTGTACTCGGACTCTACGGTGTGATTGTGATCGTGATCCAGTTGTTCGTCGATCCGATTATTTTGAAGCGGACGGCGAAGGTTCCGGTGTGGGCTTCGATCTTCGGGCCGATCGTTCTTGGCATCGTGATTCCGTTCTGGGGAGTGTTGCTCGCACCGCCTTTGCTGGCCATTGTTTTCGCGTTTCGCGACCGCCGTCGCAAAGGCGAAGCGTTAGCCCAACATGCTAAACTGGCGCGTACAAACGACCAGAATAAGCAGTGAGGTTCCAGTCATGTCAGGCCACTCTAAGTGGGCAACAATCAAGCATAAGAAGGGCGCGCTGGATGCGAAGCGCGGCAAGATTTTCACGCGGCTGATCAAGGAAATCACCATTGCGGCGAAGGCCGGCGGCGGCGATCCGGACGGCAATCCGCGCCTGCGAACCGCGATTGCGGCCGCGAAGGCCGAGAACATGCCGCAGGACAATATCAAGCGCGCCATTCAGCGTGGCACGGGCGAACTTGAAGGCGTGAGCTACGAAGAAATCCAGTACGAGGGATACGGGCCTGGCGGAGTTGCGCTGATCGTGGAAGTGACTACCGACAACAAGAATCGCGCGGTCAGCGAAATTCGTCATGCTTTCACGAAAAACGGCGGGAACATGGGCGAGCCGAAGTCCGTTTCGTGGATGTTTACGAAGAAGGGGTTGATTGTGGTTCCGAAATCGGCCGCGCCGGAAGACAAGCTGATGGACATCGTGCTCGAAGCTGGCGGCGACGATCTGAGCGACGAAGGCGAGAACTGGGAGATCCTGACTGACCCGAACGCGTTCCATTCGGTGCTGGAGGCAGTGAAGAAGGCCGGCATCGAGACGGAGGTCGCTGAGGTCACGATGATTGCTTCGACGTATACGAAGCTTGAGGGCGCGCAGGCGAACCAGATGATCCGGTTGCTTGAAGCGCTGGAAGATCAGGATGACGTGCAGAACGTCTATTCGAATTTCGACATGGATGCAAAGCAGATGGAAGAGGTCGCAGGCTAAGTGACGAGCAAGAGAACGGGCATGATTCGGGCCGCCGGATTTGGCGGCCTTTGTTTTGTTCTGCTGCTGGCGGTTTCTGGTGCGAGGGGGCAGAATAGCGCTCCGGCGCCCGGTACGGTGGTGAGGCAGGGCGCGTTGCATTACGGGGTGTTCATGGCCGGTGGCTTCGGAACTGGAGACAACAGCTCCGACAAATTTCTGAATGCCGGCGGGCAGGTGGGTTTTGTGCTGACACCGAACTATGGGCCCAGCATTCTGAAGGGGAATTTCGAACTGGGGGCAGAGGTGATTCCGTTCTGGCAGGCGTACACGCCCCACAGGACCGACACCTTTGTGAAAAACGGTGTGGTGACGACGACTGAGACCGGGGGAACGTACACTGGTATCGCACTGACTCCGGTGATTCTGCGGTGGAATTTCGCGCATGGACAATCGCGCCTGGTGCCGTGGGCGCAAGGCGCAGGCGGGCTGCTGTACACGACGCGGAAGTTTCCTTTACCTGGGACCAGTGTTTGGAATTTTGAGCCGCAGTTTGGACTTGGCGCGCATTACTTCTTGAATGATCGTCACTCGATCGATTTCGGCGCGCAGGCGATCCACATCTCGAACGCCAGCCTTGGGGATAGGAATTCCGGGGTAAACGCATTGGTGCAGTTCCAGCTCGGGTACACGTGGTGGAAGAAGAAGTAGGACAGTATTGGGCAACAACGTTGAGCAAATAGTGGAGTGTGTTCCGAACTTCTCTGAAGGACGGGACCGCGCGAAGGTCGGAGCGATTCTGGCGGCGATGCATGTCGCAGGGGTTTCTCTGCTGGACTGGTCGCTAGACGCGGACCACAACCGGAGCGTCATCACGATTGCAGGCCCCCCGGCCGCGGTGAGGGAAGCGGCGGTGAACGGGGCGGTCGCGGCGTCACGGTTGATTGATCTGACCGCGCAAGAGGGCGTTCACCCGCGCATGGGTGCGGCGGATGTGATTCCCTTTGTGCCGATTGCGAACATTTCTCTTGAGCAATGTGCACTGCTTGCGCGTCAGGCAGGTATGGAATTGTGGAGCCGCGCGCGCGTGCCGTCTTATTTCTACGAAGCAGCGGCGGCGCGTCCGGACCGGGCGAAGCTCGAGGATGTGCGTCGAGGACAGTTTGAAGGCCTGCGCGAGGACGTGAAGAGAGATAGTTCGCGCCAGCCGGATGTAGGCGGGCCGGAGCTGCATCCGACTGCAGGAGCGAGCGCCATCGGCGCGCGCAGGTTGCTGATTGCATACAACATCTTTCTGGACACGGCTGTTGTGGCGACAGCGCGGGCGATTGCGCGGGAGATTCGCGCATCTGCCGGCGGGCTGGCCGGCGTTAAGGCGATGGGTGTGCTGGCGCACGGTTGCGCACAGATTTCGATGAACATCACGGATTTTCGGACGACATCAGTGGGCGCGGCGTTTCGTTCAGTGAAGCAGCAGGCGGCGAAGTACAAAGCGAAGCCGGTGCGTGGGGAATTGGTCGGTCTTCTTCCAGAATTGGCCCTGGAGCCAGGTAGCGAGTGGATGGAGCAGCTTGAGGGGTTCAAAGCAGAAGAAAGAGTACTGGAGCGGCGGCTGGAGAATCCCTTACCATGGCCACAACTCACAGAGATGGTGGGCGCGGCGTCGAACGCTTAGCGAACTCTCGGAAAGAACCACGCGGCATTGCCGCTGGAGGGGTAGAAAATTAAGTATGGGTCTCGTAAAGACGGTTTTGACCAGCTTTGGTGGTTTCATTACCGCGGCAGCATTGACGATGCCGCTACACGCTGCTCAGTTGGGCAACGAAGCGCGTTCGGTAGTGCCGCATGATCTTCAACAGTTGATCGTGGTGGATTACCGTGCGATGCAGAATTCGCCGTCTGCCATGAAGCTGCGGGCGCGGATTCTGCCACCGGAGTTGAAGCGGCTGGAAGATGCGCTGAAGACCTCGGGCATGAATGAGAACCAGGATGTGGAGCAGCTTGCGTTCGCATCGTTCCGCTCTGGCGGAACCGAGAGCACGAAGATCATCGGGATCGCGCAGGGACAGTTCCAGACGACGCAGATTCTGGCGAGCTTTAAGAAGCAGAAGATTACGGGAAAGAAAATTCGCACCACGACGATCTATCCGATGGGCGCAAGCGGCATGCTGGTCACGTTTCTGAATCCGACGACGATGATCTTCGGCGATGAAGACGGGATGAAGGCGATGCTGGATGCGCGCGACGGACTGGCGCCGAACATGCAGACGAACAGCGCAATGATGGACCTGATACCCGCGATCGAGGGTTCTGCGGTATGGAGCATTCTGGACCAGAAGGGGACGCAGTACATGATGCACTCACTCCTGGGAGATGCGACACAGGTTGCGGATTATGAAACGGTAAAGAAGCGGTTGCTGAGTTCGCGCTACGGCATGGATTTCGATCACGGAGTGAAATTTAATCTGGATGTGTTCACGCCGGATACGTTCTCTGCGGCGACGATGTCTTCACTGTTGAATGCGGCTGCGCTGTATCGGAAGACGACGACTGCGGAGCCTTCGGAAAAGCAGGCGCTGGCGTCGACGGATGTTACTTCGAATAATGGGACGCTGCAAGTACGGTTCAAGGCTTCGGATTCAGACTTTGCCAGTTTGCTGAAGTCGGAGTTGTTTCAGTCTGTTGTGAAGTAGCAGGTCTATTGCGGAAGAAGGGCGGCCATTTGGCCGCCCTTCTTGTTTTTGGATTGGTGGAGCCGCGGAGGCAGAGGCGATGCTAGTAGAAGCTTTCGAAATCTGGTGATGGCGGAGAAT
>DATMOZ010000256.1:0-7387 GCA_035567995.1 Acidobacteriaceae bacterium | reverse complement strand
AAGTCGCGCTCCACAATGCCGCGCGCCGCCATCACCAGTTGATGCACGGTGTATATTTTTCGCTCTGCAATAAACGCAGGAAACGCGAACTCGTTTTGCACCGAAGCGCTCACCGAAGTCGAGTCTAGCATCGGGCGCTAGGGCCGGAGGAGCGAGATGATATAGAGGATGAGCGAGAACAGAAGGCTAAGCAACAACGAGGTTCCCAAGGGAGCAAAAACTACAAAGCGAGAGCCTCGATACGTCACATCGCCCGGCAGGCGCCCGAGCGGCAGACTTGCCCGTCCCGCGAGCAAGACTATCCCGCCGATGATGACAAGCAGCACACCGGCGCTGATCAACATGCGACCTAAATAGCCGAAGGGCATCGCATGAAGTGTAGTTGAAATCAGTGAGCTTTGTTCGGCCGCGATTTGGTAAGGTTTAGGCTCTTCTGATTTGAAAAGGATCGCGTGCATATACTCGCTCTCGTTGCCGGTATCGTATTGATTTACACGGTATTGCTCGATGCCTTTCAAACGATCGTCCTCCCGCGCCGCGCTTCCCACCGGGTTCGCATCACGTCGATTTTTTACGCTTTGACGTGGAAACCATGGGTCGCGGCGAGTCGTCTCCTGCGGACGCCGAAGAAACAAGAGAGCGCCTTCAGTTTTTACGGACCGCTCTCGTTGCTGCTTCTGCTCGCGGTGTGGGCGTTCGGGCTCGTCTTTAGCTTTGCGTTCTTCTATTACGCCATTGGCACTCCGTTTTCAGACACGGTGGGCTTGCATCCGTTTCTAACCGCGTTTTATGTAAGTGGCACAACGCTATTCACGCTTGGGCTCGGAGATGTGGTGCCGCTTGCAACAATTGCGCGTGAACTGATCGTAGTCGAAGCCGGTTTGGGTCTCGGATTCCTTGCAGTCGTTGTCGGATATCTCCCCGTGCTCTATGGCGCATTCTCGCGCCGCGAAGTCAGTATCTCTTTGCTGGATGCGCGCGCCGGTTCTCCCCCCACTGCGGCTGAAATCATGCGCCGGCATGCATTTCCAGGCGGTGACGCCGCATTAACGACGTTATTCATCGAGTGGGAGCGGTGGTCTGCAGAGTTGCTTGAGAGTCACATCTCTTATCCCCTGCTTTGCTACTTCCGTTCACAGCATGACAACCAGAGCTGGATCAGCGCCCTGACATCGGTGCTCGATGCGACGGCACTCTCAATCGCGGTGGTGAAGACTGATGCGGCTCGGCAGGCTCAATTGACATTTGCGATGGCCCGGCACGCGGTCGTTGACCTGTCTCAGATTTTCATAGGCAGGCGGCCCCCCGGCTATGGCAAACCCGTTGAGTCGCGCTTGACTCAGGACCGTTTCGAAACGCTGCGCAGCCAGCTAGCTGAAGCCGGCTTAACGGTCTGCACTGATCCGGCATCGCTCGATCGATTAGCAGAGTTACGCGCGATGTATGAGAGCCATGTTCAGGCACTCAGTGATTATCTCTGTATGCCACTGCCGCCGTGGGTCGCGGACCGCTCCTTCCACGACAACTGGCGGACCATCGCGCGACTGCGCTCTGAGACGGAAGCCGTCGCATCAACGCAGTCGCACGTTTTGACCCACGATGAAGAACATCATGCGTTTTGAGCAACGCTAGCGCGAGGCTATCGCTGCGCGTAAGGCCGAGATGTTAGGTGTGAGGTGTTGTGTCAAATGCTCTGCCGAGTGCGCCTCATCTGCGGTCAACAGCGCTTCGATATTTCGCGCCGCCTCTGTGCCGTCTTTCAGGCCGAACATCCCCAGAACACCGGCAAGCTTGTGAGCAGACGACGCTGCCTCTGCCCGCTCTGCAAAGGTCAAGTCCAGTCCATTCGCGAGGGAAGCTCGCGCGGACTCAATCTTTTCTACCCGGTCTACAAACTCGGAGCGATGTTCCTTCCATAGGAGTTGCATTTGGCGCGCAAGCTTTTCTGCGGCCGTCTTCTTCCTCGGTACCATCTGAATCACCATCCAAGTAGTTCTGCGATTTGATCTGAGAGTGTAAGAGGGTCAAACGGTTTGAACAGCACAGCCCTTACGCCGAGCGACGCGAAAATGCGCTGATCTGGGCCCTGCACCTTTGCGGTCAGCAACATGACAGGGATGTGCGACGTCCGCGGATCTTCCTGCAGCCGGCCATACGTGGTTGGGCCGTCCATCCCTGGCATCATAACGTCGAGTAGGATCGCATCCGGCTGCTCGCAGGCGGCTGTCTCGACACCTTGCGCTCCGCTGTTCGCCGTGACCACATCCCAGCCGGCGACCGCCTCAAGGCTAAGCGCAGCAACCTGACGGATATCTTCTTCGTCGTCAATGATAAGTATGCGTTTTTTCATTCGATGATGCCACGGAAAATGGTCAAGTAAACTCCCGTGGTTTGTCTCAACCCCGACTTGCTCAACGCGGTCAGCTTAAAGCGATCAAAATGTGGCTGGTCTTGTCTTCGCGAAATACACTTCCGGAGCGTGCGGTATCGGGCCCCGTCGCATTGTGTCTGTCACTGGTGGTTCGTTCTTCGCCATTGAGGCTGCAGATGCTCTCAGCAAGCGAATTCAGTGTCGATTCGTACTCCAGACGCAAGCAGTTGCTCCTTATACAAAAGTTGCCTTGCCAACAACTATACGGCAGGCAAAAAAGCTGCACCTATAGAGGTGCAGCTTTTTCTTTCAGATTCATGTCCTACGCGGTGACCGGCTCCAGCAGCCGTGCCCAGCGACGTCCGGCGCGGGCTGCATGCGCCTTCTTGTGATATGCGTAACCAGCGATCAGCGGCAGTGCCATTGTGGCCTCGCTGTAGACCATTTGTTCAAAGGTTGTGTCGACTTTTCCCCACGAACTCGCTTCCTTCAGCGTGCTCGAAGACAGCGCTCCATCGCGCACATCGGCAACCGTGATCTGTACCGCATACTTATGCATCGGAGCGTCCGAGCCAAGTACATCGGCGGCCACCACGATGTCCTGGGCGAAATTCTTGGGCACGCCGCCGCCGATCATCAGCAGTCCTGTGGTCGGATTGGCGATCTTCAACTGGGTCAGCTCATAGAAATCTTTCACGGAGTCGATGGAAACCTTCGGCTTGTTCTGGCGCGCGTGCTGATGCGCCACGAGCCCGAAGCCCGCGGAACAATCGCTGAAGGCGGGGCAGAAGATCGGCACATCATTCTGATACGCGGCGTACACAATCGAGTCGGATCCGCCCTTTGCAGGAACTTTGCCTTCGCGCTCGAGATACGCACCCATCTCGCGGATGTACTCCCGCGAACTGTAGGGTCGAGGGTCAAGCGAGTCTGCAATTTTTTGCGTTGTTTCGTCACAGATACGCAACTCTTCTTCGTCGATGAACGTGTCATAGATGCGATCGATCATCAGTTCGCGCAACACGCCATCCTGCGTACCGTACTTGTATTCGTCTTCGGCGATCCAGTGCCGAAAGCCTAGCGCTTCGAAGAAATCCTGATCGACAATATTTGCGCCCGTCGAAACGACAGCGTCGACCATGTGGTTGCGGATCAGGTCGATAAAAACTTGCTTCAGGCCCGCGGAGATCAGCGATCCCGCGAGGCAGAGGATTACACCGCACTCCTGATCGCGCAGCATGCGCTCATAAATTGCAGCTGCGCGAGCGAGATCGCGAGAGCTGTAGGCCATTTCTTTCATGGCGTCGACGAGCGCGACAACATTGTGCTGCTTGATATCGATGTGTTGGACAGGGCGATTGAGGAGATCTTTCTTGGTAGTCATAGCACTTTAAGAATATCAATCAATATGCAGCATTTCGGCTGTCGAAGTGTGAATTCTTGTCTCACAGTCTTAACCTCCAACATCTATCCTGTCTGCAACATGACTCGAACAAACCGGTTGCACTCTGCACTCGCTCTGCTTTTTCTTTCACTCTGCACCACGCCTGTGGCACTTGCCTGGGGCAACGAAGGACACCGGATTATCAACCGTGCCGCGGCAACCAAGCTGCCGCAGGATGTACCAGCGTTCCTCCGCTCTCCAGATGCTGCGAACGAAATTGAATATCTCGGTCCAGAGCCCGACCGCTGGCGCTCCCCGCTCGAGCCTGAACTGAACGCGTCGCAGGCACCGGACCATTTCATCGATCTCGAACTCGCCGACCGAATCGGACCCTTGCCGCGCTCCCGTTACGAATACATTCGCATGCTCTATGCAGCAGCCGTGCAGCAGCCTCAGGACGCGGCGAAACTCGCGCCCGAGAAAGTTGGCTTTCAACCCTATATCGCGATTGAAGTGATGGAACGTCTGCAGGCAGCCCTGCGGCAATGGCGGGCGCTTTCGGCAGCCGGCGCAACGCAGGCAGATGACGCGAAAGCATCGCAGCAGGCGGTGATCTTTTATGCGGGGTGGCTCGGACACTATGTTGCAGACGGCTCTATGCCGTTGCACACTTCGATCCATTACAACGGTTGGGTTGGTAAAGAGAATCCGAATGCTTATACAACGGAACATCACATCCACGCGCAATTTGAAAGCGTTTTCGTCGCTGCCAATCTGAAAGGCGCAGCCGTGCAGCCCTTGGTGCCCAACGCGGCCAATGTGCTGGCTGATCCATTTGCCGACTATGTTTCATATCTCAGGAAATCGAACGGCCTCGTCGAGCGCGTCTATCAGCTTGAGAAGGCGGGTGGATTCGAAAATGCAGGCAGCGCAGAATCACGGCAATTCACCGCCGAGCGGCTGGCCGCGGGAGCCACCATGCTGCGCGATATGATCTACACCGCCTGGATAAACAGCGCCAAGCCTCTGGCGCCATGAAGTCTTGCCACGTGTCCAGCATTCCACCCTGAGTATCCGCCGTACGCATCGCATGATGCCGCCGTGAACGGCTATAGTGTCTGCAGCCTTGAAGACGACAACGCGAAATTCATTGGGCCCGGTGTTGCTTGTTGGCAGCGTGCTCTACACAGCCGGGACCGCGCTGCAGTTCATGCACACTCGCGCGCCGCTCTGCATTGCGCTTCGATGTGTGGCACTGGCGTGTTTTGCCATCTACGCTGCACGCAAGCGTTCTCTCACCCCATGGATATTCGTGGGTATGCTCGCAGGCGCGGAACTCGGCCTGGATAAACCGACGCTGGCGGTGCAGATGCGCGTCTTCAGCGACATTTTTCTGCGACTGATCAAGACCATCGTCGCCCCGCTGATTTTGGGAACACTGATCACCGGCATCGCCGGGCACGGCGACCTGAAGGGCATCGGACGAATCGCTCTCAAAGCTCTGATCTATTTTGAAGTGATGACAGTGTTTGCGTTACTGGTCGGCCTGCTCGCCATTAACATCACGCACGCCGGCGTAGGGTTAGCTGTTTCCGTCGAGGCAAATCAGGCGGCCCTTTCCGGGCAGGCCGTCGATCTGCATTGGCAAGATTTTCTGCTCCACATTTTCCCGGAGAACATCGCTAAGTCAATTGCCGAAGGGCAGATCCTTCAGGTTGCAGTATTCGCCCTGATCTTTGGCGTTGCCCTGGCTACCGTTTCCGCTGACAAGCGCGCTCCGCTGCTGCGCGTTGCAGAGTCGTTAAGCGAAGTAATGTTTCGCTTCACCAATGTCGTCATGTATTTCGCTCCTATCGGCGTGGCTGCCGCCATGGCCTACACCGTCGGACACATGGGCCTCGGCGTTCTCGTCAATCTGGCGAAACTGCTGGCCACGCTCTATGGCGCGCTGATCGCCTTCGGATTGCTGGTGTTGCTGCCTGTCGCATTACTCGCGCGCGTACCATTGCGGAAATTCCTCTCAGCGATCGCTGCACCTGCATCCATCGCATTTGGTACCGCCACGTCAGAGGCCGCGTTGCCCCGCGCGATGGAAAACATGGAGGCCATTGGCGTACCCCGTCGCATCGTCGCATTCGTTATTCCGGCGGGGTACAGCTTCAACCTTGACGGCTCGACGCTCTATCTTTCGCTTGCAGCGATTTTCGTTGCGCAGGCGGCTGGCATTGCCATGCCATGGGGCGAGCAATTGCTGATGATGGGCACACTGATGTTGACCAGCAAAGGCGTTGCTGGAGTGCCACGTGCATCGCTCATAGTGTTGCTCGCAACCGCGGCAACATTCCATCTTCCGACAGAACCCATCCTGGTCATACTCGGCATAGACACGTTGATGGACATGGCCCGAACGATGGTGAATGTCGTCGGCAATTGTCTCGCTTCGGTCGTAGTCGCGCGGTGGGAAGGTGAATTTCCCGCCTTGCCCACATCGCCCGCTGTCCAGGAAGCCGCAGCACAGTAGAAGGGAATCAAAGAATGGCTATCCTCCAATCGCTTGAATGTTCACGTTGTGCGCATCATGAGTCTCCTGACCTGCCCCAGGCACTATGCAGCACATGTGGCGGCCCGCTCTACGTGCGCTACGACATGGACGCGCTGCGTCGCAGTGCTCATCGCGACGCGCCGGCACGATATGCGGCTGAGGCATCGACGAGTCTTGGAATGTGGCGTTATCGCGACGTGCTTCCAGATGTGCAGCCCGTTACCCTCGGCGAAGGCTGGACGCCGATGCTGCGCAGTCGTCGATACGAAAATGTCCTCGTCAAGGAAGAAGGCGCCAACCCTACCGGCACATTCAAAGCACGCGGCCTTGCCTTGGCCGTGACCATGGCGCGCCATTACGGCCTGCAAAAGCTTGCGGTGCCCTCTGCCGGTAACGCAGCGGGAGCGCTCGCAGCCTATGCGGCAGCAGCTCAAATCGAAGCTCATGTCTTCATGCCCCGCGATGTGCCGGTCGCAAATTCGACTGAGGCGCTGGCGTACGGCGCGCATCTGACGCTGGTCGACGGGTTGATCTCGGACTGCGCGCGCATGGTCGCAGAGCAGAAAGCTGAACAGGGCTGGTTCGATGTCTCCACGCTCAAAGAGCCCTACCGCGTCGAAGGTAAGAAGACCATGGGCTACGAGCTCGTGGAGCAATGCGGATGGCAGTACCCCGACGCCGTCTTTTACCCGACCGGCGGCGGTGTCGGCCTGATTGGTATGTGGAAGGCGTTCGAAGAAATGGAACAGTTAGGCTGGATCGCGCCCGGCAGCAAGCGCCCGAAAATGATCGCCGTTCAGTCCTCAGGCTGCGCGCCGATCGCGCATGCATTCGACACCGGGCAGGCTGCGTCTGTCATGTGGCACGACGCCACGACGTTCGCGGCTGGTCTGCGCGTGCCGAAGCCGTACGGCGATTTCATCATTCTCGACATCGTGCGCAAGAGTGGTGGCACATGTCTCGCCCTGCCGGACGAAACCATTTTCGCGTCATTGCTGGACTGGGCCCGCAACGAAGGTGTCTTCCTCTCGCCTGAAGGTGCGGCAGCCACTGCAGCCTACGACGCACTCATTGCATCGGGATTCCTGAA
>DATMOZ010000255.1:0-3828 GCA_035567995.1 Acidobacteriaceae bacterium | reverse complement strand
GCGGCCGACGGTTACAAGCTTTTGATTTTCAAGCAGAAGGGCACGGCACCGCTCAAGATCGACGACGGCCTGTGCGGCATCCTGGGGCGACACGGCGACAGGCACGCCCTGCGCCTCACCTTCGGGTGCCGGCTGCACTTTGTCGGAGCGGTCTGGTTCACCGTGTACCAGGAATAGTCTCATCCTTTTGTCTTCTTTATTCATTTGGTCCACTGCTCATTGGGGGAATTTCATGCGCAATGTCACTACTTAACAAGATGGACGGGTACCTTTAGATGTTGCACGGGTTACAGAATCAAATAACATTTTTGTTTATCAATTAATCACTCCGATAAGAACGCTCTCGCAGGCGCTTGTGGATTGGGGCGCGGATTTTCCGCAACCGATTGTGAGCGCTAGTATCTAAGTCTGAGCGAGATAGTGACTCCCACGACAAAATTTCGTGCCTGGAGCATCGGCCTGCAACTGTTGCCGATTCTGGCGCTTGCGCTGGGCGGCTGTGTCGTCGCGGCGCAGGTGAACCCGACATCCGCGACGAATCCCTACAACGGCAGCGTCACGAATACCAAGGCGAGTACCGACCCGATGCCGCTCTCGCTCGACGACGCGATACGCCGCGGGCTCGAGTTCAATCTTGCGCTTATCAATGCGCAGCAGAACCTGCGCTCCGTGCAAGGCGAGCAGTTACAGTCTTTGCAAGGCGTATTGCCTACTGTGACCGGTGAGGGCGAGACGGGATTTCGCCAGATCAGCCTGGTGGCGCTTGGGTTTAATCCCTCGATTGCTGCGGCGCTTTTGCCTCCGGGGGTGACGATCTCTCCAATCCAGGAGGTCGCCTTCACCGACGCACAGGCAAATCTGCGGTGGCGGATTTTTGATCTGTCCGCGATTCAGACCTATCGCGCAGCAAAGGAACAGACCATCTCTGCGGAGTACCACGTTAGTTCCGTGCGTGGACTGGTGGTGCTGAGTGTCGGCACGGCGTATCTGCAGGTGCTGGCGCAGGCTGCAACGCTCGACAACGCGGTCGGCCTACTCGCGACAGATCGCGAGCTTCTGCGGCGTGCTCATGAAGCACACCTGGCGGGCACCGCTGCGAATCTGGATGAATTACGCGCGCGTGTCGCGTACCAGCAACAGGAGCAGACGGTCGTTGCGGCCGGCAATGCGCTGGAGAAAGCGAAGATTGCGCTGGCGCGCCAGATCGGAATCCCGCCGGAACAGAAACTGAAGCTGACCGACCCTGTTCCGTACGCAGAGCTCACGCTGTTGACTCTCGACGAGGCGCGGCAGCGGGCCTATCGCGACCGGCAGGATTACCAGACATTGCAGCACGCCACTCGCGCTGCCGTGCTGCGTCGCAGCGCAGCCAAGGCTGAGCGGCTGCCGACGCTGAATGGCGGCGGGAACTATGGCGTGACAGGGGTGACGACGGGCCTGTACCACGGGACGTTTATTGCGCTGGCCAGCATCGACTTTCCTATCTTTCGCGAAGCTGGCTTGCGCGGAGACGTCGATGTCGCCGACGCGCAGGTGAAAAACCAGGAGGCGCAACTGGGCGACCTGCGCAGCAAGATCGATGCCCAGCTGCGCGACAGCTTTCTCGACATCAGGGCAGCGGACCAACTGGTCGCAGTCTCGCGCAGCAATGTCGGGCTTGCGACGGAGACGCTGGACGATGCAACCATGCGGTTTAAGGCGGGAGTGGACGACACGCTGCCTGTCGTGCAGGCGGAGGCGCAGCTGGTCGACGCGCAGGCCCGTCTGGTGCAGAGCCTGTTTCAGTTGAATACGGCGAAGCTCGGCCTGGCGCGCAACCTGGGCATTCTCGAGTACGAGTACTCCGCCTACCTGAACGGGCCTGGGACGAATACGCCCGCGAAAGTGCCTCCACCGCCAGTCCATTGAGCGAGCCGGGCGTCTAACTCGCGTGCGAAAATCACAGCACGTCATGGCGAAGCAATCCAGCGACCCCCCTGCTCCTGCGCGCGGGACCGCAGCATTTCAATCTCGAAATTTTCTGCGCTACCAGATTGCCCGCCTGCTCGCGATCGTCGGTGCGGAGGCACAGGCAGTCGCCGTGGCGTGGCAGGTCTACCAGATCACGCATCGCGCCCTGGACCTTGGCTACACCGGGCTTGCGCTGTTTCTGCCGAGCATTCTTTTTTTGCTGCCCGCGGGGCACGTCGCGGACCGCTATGACCGCCGGCATGTCGTCATCCTCTGCTACAGCGTGCAGACGCTTTTTTCCGGCGCGCTGCTATGGCTATCGTGGCACGGCGTGCACTCGATTCTGCCGATTTATGCGCTGCTGTTTGGCATCGGCTCGGGGCGTGCGTTCTCCGCGCCGGCCAGCCAGGCGCTGCTGCCGCACCTGGTGCCGCGAAACCTCTGGGTGAACGCGGTGACCTGGGGTTCGACGATCTTTCTGATTGCAAAAGTTACCGGCCCGGCGGTGGGCGGTATCTTGTTCACGCTGCCTCTGGGAAATGCGTGCAGCGGGCCGATCGCGGTGTACATGTTCACCATGGTGACGCTGCTGCTTTTTGTCGGACTGCTGGTGTCGGTCGATGTGAAGATCGGACGCAGCGAGCATGCATCGCTGTCGCTGCATACGCTGCTGGCAGGATTTCGTTACGTGTTCCACACCAAGGTTTTGTTGGGCGCGGCGTCGCTCGATCTTTTTGCCGTGCTGCTGGGAGGCGCGACCGCGCTGCTGCCGATTTATGCGCAGGACATTCTGCATGCGGGGCCACGAGGATTGGGCGCGCTGCGTGCTGCTCCGGCGGTGGGCTCGCTGTGCGTCGCGCTGTATCTCGCGTGGAGACCGGCGAAGAGAGGGGCCGGCGTTCTGATGTTTACCGGCGCTGCAATCTTCGGAGCGGCGACGATTGTCTTCGGACTATCGCGGAGCATTCCACTGTCGCTGGCAGCGCTGTTCATTCTTGGCGCGGCAGACATGGCGAGCGTTGTGGTGCGCAGCTCGGTGATCCAGCTGGCGACGCCGGATTCGATGCGCGGGCGCGTCGGCGCGGTGAATTCATTGTTCATCGGCGCTTCGAATGAGCTTGGCGAATTTGAAAGCGGCGTGACGGCGCATTGGTTTGGAACGGTGCGCGCTGTGGTGCTGGGCGGAATTGGTTCGCTGATGGTGACGGGGATCTGGTGGATGATTTTCCCTGAGCTGCGCAATGCGGGCGATCTGCGTTCGCTTACCGCACAGAAGCCGGAGCCGGTGAGTATCGGAAAATAGCGCCGAGGCTTGTTCGCCGATGGCGAAACAAATACGCCTGCGAGTGCGCCGCCAATCGTATCCACGTATCCGTCCCGAGCGTCAACTCACAAAGGGGGCAATCCATGAACCGCCGAACGTTGACGATAGCGTCGGTCGTCGCACTTTGTGTAATAGCGCTATGTATTTCATTGGTTGCACGAAAGATGTCGACCCAGCATGAAGCCGAGCGTTCAGCGCCGGTCTACAACCCATATCCGCCGGGCATTCTCCCATCCGATTTGAATTCCGAAGTAGCAAGGGTTCTGCGGGAAGTGGATTCCATCGAAACCGAAGCTATCGGGCAGTGGCACGCATTGAAGCCCGCGACTCGGACAGGTAACCCGCCAATCCTTAAGAACACCGGAGTTGCCTCAATAGAAATACTCGGCAAGCTGATGAATTTCGACAAGAACATCTCGCCCAGGAAGAATGAGGCCTGCGCATCTTGCCACATGCCATACGTCGCGTTCAGCGGACCGATTCCATCGGTGAACCTGACGATGATCGCGTATCCCGGAACAGTTCACTTTCGCGCCGGCAAGCGAACAGCGCAG
>DATMOZ010000254.1:0-12902 GCA_035567995.1 Acidobacteriaceae bacterium | reverse complement strand
GCAGTGTCAGTTCCAGCGGCTACAGTGACGTATTCACCAATACGTTCAACGGAAGCAGCCCGGACAAGGGCGTCGGCGTAAATATCAACATTCCGCTCCGGAACCGTTTTGCACAATCCCAGCAGGCGCGTGCGGTGATCGAATATCGGCAGGCGCAGCTGCGCTTGCAGCAGATCTACGTCACCATCCGCATCCAGGTAGAGAACGCAATATTCGCCCTGACCAATGATCGCGCGCTTTTTCAGGCTTCAGCGGCCGCTCGCGAGTACGCTTCTCAGGAACTGGAAGCAGAGCAGAAAAAGTATCGCTTCGGCGCATCTACTACGGCGCTTGTGTTGCAGCAGGAGCGCAACCTTGCCGCGGCGGACTCTGCACTGATTTCAGCGGCCGCCGCGTATGCCCGCGACCGCGCCTCTTTGTCGCAGATTCTTGCGAATACGCTGACCAAGTACGGCATCAGCCTTGAACAAGCGGCTACGGGCAACATGAGTCAGCCAGCGGTCATTCCGGGCCTCGAGCCGCCGAAGCCGTTCGCGCCGCCTGTGCCGCTTGAACCAGGCAAGATTCCGCCTGCGCCGCCCGGAGCGCCCCCGGCATCGCCGGCGGCGCAAAGCCTGTCGCCGTCTGTCACAACGACACAGCCGGCGCCGGCGCAGCCTCCGCAGCAGCAACCGCCACCTGACACAATACCACCGCAGTAAACGGAAGGCCCGGCGAATCAGCCGGGCTTTTCTTCTCTTGCTCTAGCGCTCGCAGACGCGGTCCAGAAAATCGAAAAACTCGGGAAAGCTAATCGCCGCGTGTTCTGCGCCGTGGATCAGCGTGTCAGAGGTCGCACGTAGCGCTGCGATGGAGAAGGCCATGGCGATGCGGTGATCGCCGCCGGAATCGATTTCTGCACCGTGCAGCTGCTGGCTTCCGGGAACATCGAGTCCGTCGTCGTACTCCGTTACCTGTGCGCCCATCGCGCGAAGGTTCTTCGCGACGAGTGCGATGCGGTCTGATTCCTTGACGCGTAGCTCGCGTGCGTCCCGGATGCGAACGCCTTCACGCGTGTACGGAGCAATCGCGGCGAGCACCGGCAGCTCATCAATCAATTGAGCCGCGAGCGCACCAGAAATCGTTGCGCCGCCGAGGCCGCGTGCGGGAGCGGCGATCTGTATCGTTCCCACCAATTCTCCGTGCGATTCACTCAGGTCAAGGACGCGAGTTTTTGCGCCCAGTAGTGCCAGCACATCTAGCAGTGTCGCGCGTGTGGGGTTCATGCCCACACCATCGAACACCAACGAGGACTCCGGGAAAAGCGATGCTGCGCAGAGGAAAAATGCGGCGGATGAAAGGTCGCCGGGCACGCGAGCGTCGAATGCGCGGAGCGGCTGCTGTCCGCGGATCGAAACGGTGTTGCCGTTGCGATCGACCTGAGCGCCGAACGCCTGCAAGGCGATCTCACTGTGATCGCGTGTTCTGACGGATTCGTTGACAACCGTCGTGCCATCGGCGTGGAGTCCGGCGAAGAGAACCGCAGACTTGACCTGGGCCGAGGGAACGGGAGTTGTGTAGTGGATCGGTTTCAGCACACTGCCATGGACGGTCATTGGTGCGTGGCCACCTGTCAGCTCAATGCGCGCACCCATCTGTTCTAGCGGCTTGCGAATACGCTCCATCGGGCGAATCGAGAGCGACGCGTCGCCGGTAAGGGTTGTGGCGAAAGGCTGTCCCGCAAGAAGCCCGGCGATCATGCGCATTGTCGAGCCGGAGTTGCCGCAGTCGAGCGGTGCCTCACTCATATGGAAGCGGCCGCCGACGCCCGTCACGGCAACGGAGCCGTCGCCGGTCTTTTCGACGCGCGCCCCGAGTTGCGCGACGCAGGCCAACGATGAGGAGGGATCAGCGCCGCTGGAAAAATTCGTATAGCGCGAGGTGCCCTCAGCCAAAGCTGAGAGCAGGGCATAGCGGTGGGAGATGCTTTTATCGCCGGGCATCACCAGCGAGCCGAGAATATTTCGTACGGGAGAGATGCGTCGCGTCTGTTCGGACATGCATCTTTATCGTACTGGCTACTTGCCGGATTTTTTCGGAAGAGAACGCATGATGACGATCGTCTCGTCGTCGAAGTGCTCCACCCCACTTTGAAATGTTTCCACAGATTTCAGAATGCTGTTCATGATCGTAGTGGCGCTGGCGTTACGTCCCTCGTTCCTGATGACTTCCGCCAGGCGTTCAGAACCGAACATTTCTTGAGCGTCGTTCTCGGCATCCGTGATTCCGTCGGAAAAGAAAGAGATGGAATCTCCCGGCTCGAGTTTGACGGTCAATCCTTCGTATGTCGCATCGGGGAAAAGGCCCAATGGGAAGCCCTCAACGCTGATGGTTTCCACTGTCCCGTCGTGTGAAAAGAGCGGCTGCACAGATCCGGCATTCGCAATCTCGAGGGTGCGCTTCGTGTCATCCCACACCGCGAAAAGCATCGTTACATACTGTGAATCAAGCTTGCGCTCCTGGAGTGCATTGTTCAGCTGAGCCAGCATCTCGGTAGGTCGAAGCTGCTGCGCCGCGAGAGAACGCACAATACCGCTTACCAGCGCGGCATACAACGCCGCCGGAGCCGCCTTGCCGCTGACGTCGCCAAGTGCGAGTGCCCATCTGCCGTTACCGTAATCGAGGAAGTCGTAGATATCGCCGCCGATGGTGCGGGCCGGTAAAAACTTGGCTGCGAATTGGGCATTCTTTGGCTTTGGCAGAACCTGCGGCAGCAGGCGGAGCTGCACCTCACGCGCCATCGCGAGATCGCGCTCAAGCCGCTGCTCTTCTTGTTGCAATCGCTCATAGAGACGGGCATTCTCGATAGCGATGGCGATCTGCGAAGCCAGCGTTCCGACCGCCGTGACATGGTCTTCGTTGAAGAAGCCTACGCGCGTATGTTCCAGATCCATTACGCCGATGACGGTGCCCTTGTAGATAAGTGGCACCACGAGCTCTGATCGCGTTTCAGGATTCAACTGAATATAGCGATCGTCTTTGCGCACGTCGGTGACGAGAATGGGCCGGCGCTCGGTCGCCGCTGCGCCGACCAGCCCGCGAGTCAGCGGAACCTTTCCGGTGCGCGCGGCGGTCTCGCCATAAACCTGCGAGTAGCGGGACTCGAGCACCTGTTCTTTGTCATTTACGAGCAGCACGGCGAACATCTGGTAATCGATGACGCGCTTCAACAACTGACCAATGCGGGCGAGCAGTTCATCAGGGACGAGGATTGACGTGAGCTCACGGCTGATTTCATTCAGCACGGTAAGTGTCTGCGCCTGTCGCGCCACACGCGAGTAAAGCCGCGCATTTTCGATCGCGGCAGCGACGCGCGATGCCGCAATCTGCAATAGTCGCAGGTGCTCTTCGGTGAAGTTGCCCAGTTTCTCGGACTGAATGTCGATGACGCCAATGACACGACCCTTTACCAGGAGTGGCACCGCGAGTTCTGAACGAACATTCGGGTTGGCGTCGATATAATTGTCAGCTTTTCTGACGTCGTTGATGAGAACGGGCTGATGAATGAGCGCAGCTTGTCCGACGACACCGCGGCCAATCCGGATGCGCATGCGTTCAATCTCGGGCGTATGGCCGACCTGGAAGCGCATCCGCAGATCATGTGTGCGGTCGTTGTAAAGCAGGATGGCGAAGATGCGGTAGTCGATGACCGCGCGCACAAGGTCGGCTACGCGGCGCAGCAGGGTGTTCAGGTCGAGCGTGGTGTTCAGCGTGTCGGCAAGGCGGACGAGGAAGCTGACCTGGCTGAAATCGAGCCGCGGCTCGGTAACGAGGGCGGAGTCGCCGACCGGGCGATAATCACCCTCATAAACGTGATGCCGCTCGCCAACCAAGGCCGGCGATGACGCCGACACTGCGAGGTCCTTTGGTTCCATGACGGATTTATCCTGCGGTTTGCGAGGTGAGGAGGTCATGCGTTCCACTGGAGCAAACGCAATTCTAGCGCAGCGAGTCGGAACCCACTGTGCAATGGCTTCCTGCGAGCCGTTATGGTTACGGAGCGCCTAGTTCACGGACGATTTTTACCGAACCGCTGGCGCCGATACGGCTTGCGCCGGCCTCGAGCATGGCCTGGGCATCCGCCAGCGTGCGGATACCTCCAGAGGCCTTTACTCCAGCACCGCCGCCTGCGACTCCGCGTAGTAGACGCACGTCTTCCACGGTGGCACCGCCGGTAGAGAACCCGGTCGACGTTTTCAGAAAATCGACGCCCGCGGCCATACACAAGGTTGCGGTCCGCAGCTTTTCCTGCGTCGTCAATAGACAGGTTTCTAGGATCACCTTAAGAATTGCTCCGCCGTCATGGACGATTTGTGCAACGGCGCGAATGTCGCGCTCGACGGCTTCGTATTCGCCGGCCTTCACCATGCCGATGTTGAGTACCATGTCGAGTTCGCGCGCGCCGAGGCGGATGAGAGCTTCCGCTTCATCGCGTTTCGTGCTCGTCAATGATGCGCCGAGAGGGAAGCCGATGACAACGCCGACAGGCACATCGGTGCCTGACAGAACTGACGCCGCGAGCGAGGTCCAGCATGGATTCGTCATCGCGCAGGCGAAGTGGTATTGCGCGGCCTCGTGGCACACCTTCACCACCTGTTCTCGCGTGGCGTCGGGTGCCAATATAGTGTGATCGAGTACTGCCGCCAGAGAAGGCCATGCAGAAAGGGTTTCAGAGGCGAATGCAGAAGCGTCAAAAAAAGGCGCTTCAGGTAATTCAAGCATCATGCTCATTTTTTCACCAGGTCCCTATATCTTTTTGACCCGAACGGGATACTACGCACACACATATAGACTCCGCAAGAGGTTCTATCGCTCATTCTTGTTAATCTCGCTGATTCGGTGGCATGAGACAGATATCCGGCAGATTGCGATACCTTTCGGCAAAATCCATTCCGTAACCAATTACGAATTGGTTTTTGATCGTGAAACCAACATAGTCGGCATCAATCCGTTCGAGCCGTCGAGCAGGCTTGTCCAAACACGTCGCGATCACCAGTGCGCGGGGATTGTGTTGCCGCAATAATTTGCACAAGTATGACAACGTCACGCCAGTGTCGAGAATGTCCTCGACCAGTACGACGACCTTACCCTCGATTGGATGATCAAGATCTTTGATGAGCTTCACGGCGCCAGAAGTTTTTGTGGATTTTCCATAGCTTGAAACTGCGACGAAATCAAATGTGCAATCGAGTGAAATCGCGCGAGCAAGATCAGTCAGAAAGAATGCCGCGCCCTTGAGCACGCCGACCAGTACAAGAGCTTGTCCAGCATAGTCGCGGCTTATTTGAGCGCCGATCTCCTGGACCCGCTCTGCGATCTGCTCGCGCGAAAACAGGACTCGCAAGCCTTCATGATGCGGTTCGGTATGTCGTTTGTTCAGCATCTGCGACAAAGGATAGCCCGGTAATCGCGAGTGGCACAGTTATTTCGGCGGGCGTCGTTATACTTAAAGGGATGCTCCCCTTCATTCATATTGGACATTTTGCATTGCCAACCTTTGGGCTGTTGATGTGGCTGGCGGCCGTCGCCGCGTGCGTTGTTTTGCATGTCGACTTTCGCCGTAACGGCGCTAGCGCCGACGCGGTGAATATTGTTGCGGTTACAACGTTGGCCGGAGTGATTGGAGCAAAATTGTGGCACGTTCTGGAATCGCCGCACCAGTTTGCCGCGGCGCCGTTTGCAGTGCTGTTTGATCGCGAAGGATTCGCCTGGTACGGTGGACTCGTCTTCGGAATTCTTGCTCTCATTATACAAGGCCGCCGTTTTCCGAAGGGGCCGCTTCAACTGCTCGATCTAGCGGCGCCCGCTGCTGCGGTTGGCTACGGAGTGGGGCGTCTCGCGTGCTTTGTATCCGGTGATGGAGATTATGGAATCGCGAGCAACGTCCCGTGGGCGATGGCATTTCCAAACGGACTGGTGCCGACTGAGCCGGGGGTGCGCGTTCATCCGACACCTCTCTATGAACTCTTTTTTGGCCTGGTTCTCGCCGCCTATCTGTGGTGGCGAGGCCGCGCGCCGAGACCGCTTGGCCTGCTCACGGCGGAGTTTCTCGTTCTCAGCGGCATTGGCCGTTTTCTAGTCGAGATCATTCGCAGAAATCCAAAAATCTATTTCGGTATGAGCAATGCACAAGTAGCAAGCCTTGCGACGATTCTGGCGGGTCTGCTGCTAGGGATCTGGAGTCTGCGGCGGGCACATCGCTTAAGCTCGACGGCGAGGGTCAGTTCAGCTAGAGCCGCTTGAGGTACAGAATCGCTGCCTCGTAGTGTGGAAACTGCCGTTCCTCTGTTTGAAACTCTCGTGAATGTACGCAGCGACGAGTTCCGCGTCGCTTCACAGGATGCTTCAGGTGCAACATCTCATGGTAGACGAGATATTCCACCGCAAATCGCGGCGTGTCGGGACGGTCAAAAACGCGGCTGACGACGATGGTGTTGTGCGCGGCATCGTAGTGGCCGAGAGAGCGGCGCGCGTGATGCGCGCTCCATGTCAATTGTGGCCGGCCGAGCAGCCCGTGAAAATAGCGGGTATTCAGACTTTCGAACACTTCATCAAGGTCGTAGTAACGGCCCTTCGCTGTCGATATATTTTTGCGCCCGCGCATCTGCCGCATCCGCTCAGCCTGTTGTGAGATCGGTGCGCTCGAAACGAATCGCCGGTAGCGATCTTCGTGCGAGCGCTCTATGGGCTTGCGGTAGAGCTTCGCCAGCAGGATATGCGCGATCGCCTCAATCACTGTGACGGGCGCCGCCTCGAGCAAATCAGACAGATGGACATAGATTCCACCGGCGCGCAGGCGGATAGTCGTGTTCAGGCCGACGAAACGATAGAACCGCACATGGATCTGCGGCATCGGCGCCCGCGGACGCAGATCGCGGTAGGCCCGCTCAAAAATTAGGTTCATTTCATTGGACACTTATTGAAAAGGATAACAAGCTGGCAGGGTGCCGAACATATTACCTAATCCTTGGGGCTTTTCTTGGCATTTTTGAAATATTCATTTTGCTCTTCGAGCAGCTTTTTCGAAGACTCCTCTGTGCTGGCGACAGCTTCAAGTGCTGTCTTTAGAACGAAGTCGTAGCCCGGGCTTGGCGGGACGAGCTTCAGCGTTTCCTGCCAGCGGGCATCCGCGTCGAGCACATCCTTCAGCGGCTTGCGGATGTCATCGTGGTGATCGGCGTAGGCGTCGAGGTTGTCCTGCAACTCGTCGACCAGGCGCGTGAACTCATCCAGCAAATTGTGCAATTGAATCTGTTGATCGGGTAGCACAGCTCGTTTGTCGGCGAGGGTTGCCTTTATGTTCGTCATGCGTTCATTTATGAACTTGATGTAAAGCTTGATGCGTTCAGGAGGATTATTCGCAGCCTCACGGATCTTATCGGTGTCGTCCGCCGACAAGGGAACCTGCTTGACCTGAGCGTGCGAGGCCGCGCCGACCGCGAGCAGGAAGCAGCAGATGATTGAGAGCATCACATTTCGCATGGGCAGAAGGATGCTCCAATTTGGGCGACAAGGTCTAGTCGGTGGTTCTTTAGTGCGCGAAAACTGCGAACATCAACTCGCCGCGAACCTGCTCGAAGTGCTTCAGCGTTGACGCCACTTGTGGCTGGTCATCGGTCGACGTGTTATGAAGCAGTTCGGTGAGCCTTAGCGCAGAGTGGCGCATGAGAATCTCTGTCTCCCTCACCTTTTTCGTGTCTGCGTTGAGCCCACTATGAATGTGATCTGTGTAGTTCTGCAGCTTGGCTAGCGTTTGCGCGATTTTCTCGGTGTCTCCAGCTGACATCTGTCTGCGGGCGAGTTCCACCATCTGATGCGCCATCAGCGCATAGATATAGCACTGTTCCTTGGGGCTCGCATCGGCACGCGCTTGAAGCGTTGCGATTTCATCCGTGCCAAGAATCTTTTCGTCGATGTTTGTCGCGACGCTCGCCGGGCACGTCAGGGCGAACAGCGTTGAGATTAGGAGACCTTTGCCAAAAAGCCGCATATCGTGCCTCACTGCTTCGCAGATAGAGACTACGCTTTGTACATTTGCGGCGGGTGCGGCCGTTAATGCATCCGTTCAAGTGCGAGCAACCGATGCCGTGCCTCGAATTCCTGATCTGGAAAATTGCCCTTTGCCGCGGTCAGGAACCGCTTGTAATAAGTCATCGCTGACTTATATTGATGCAGATTATCGTAAGTCGTCCCCCATAGAAATAATGCTGCTGGGGGGTCGGGCTCCAATTTTGACCGCATCGTAAGCGCTTGTAATGCTATAGGATACTGGTGGTTTTCGCTAGCAGCAAAAGCGAGCCCGCTCCAAGCGTCCACCAGCTTTGAATTAAGGTCGGCGGCGTGCTGATAGGCCGCTTGGGCGCCGGCGTAGTCGTGCTGACGAAGCAGGGACTCGCCGCGGGATACATAGAGGGCTGGATCTCTGCTACCTTCCGCGGTCGCGATCAGCGCAGCTTCCAGGGCATCCGCCTTCTCCGCATCGCCGGTTTCAAGATAGAGATTTGCGAGCAGGTGGGTGACCTCCGTGTCGTCTGGTACAGCCGCGTGCACGTGCTCGGCAAACGGCACTGCGTCGGCATATTTCTCTTCCTTGATGAGGAGATGCGCGAGGCTTGCGGACGCCTGGACAGAGTCGGGCGCACTCACGGCGGCCTTGCGATACGCCGCTTCAGCACCGGGAAGATCTCCGCTGTTCTCGGCTATCTCGGCAGAGAGCAGCATGTCCCCGAGTGTTTCAGGGGTGAGCTTCAACGCCTCGATGAGTTCGGCACTGGCCTGCGGCGGATTGTCGAGACGGTCGATCTTCGCGAGGGCGCGATACACCTCCGCCTTGGCGGCGTTCGCATCACCTGCGGCAGGACTGAGGTTGCTCGCCAAAACCAGTTCCGCACGACCTTCGGCGGTTTTGCCTTGCTCAACGAGCAGACGGCCCAGGGCTGCGTGAGCCTCGAACTGCTTTGCGTCGGCAGCGATGGCCTTGCGATAGGCCTCGGCAGCGTCATCTGGCTTTTCCACGGCTTCGTCGCAGAAGCCGATGTCGTATTGCGCACGCGCTGCTTCAGACGAAGGCGGGTTTGTCGCGAGGTGCTTTTGCAAGAGCGTGAGCGCCGTGCTCCAGTCGTGCTTTACCATTGCGTCTTCAGCGGCGTCGAGAGAGTTCGGGGCTACCGGGGTGGTGGTTTGGGGCGCGTCAGCGGAGCGCGTTCCTGCGGGCAGCGCAGGTGGTTGTGCATGGGCCGACAACGCAGCAAAAACGAGGACGGCAGCCAGGCGGTTCATCGCACACCTGCCAGTTCTTTGCGCGGCTTGGGCTTCAGCACCCGAGCCAGCCATTCACCGGTATGCGAGCCCGGAGCGGCGGCGATCTCTTCGGGAGTACCGGTGGCAACGATGCGCCCTCCGGCTGTTCCACCTTCAGGCCCCATATCGATAATCCAATCGGCTGCTTTCAACACGTCGAGGTTATGCTCTATCACCAGTAATGAACCACCATCATCAATCAGTTTGCGAAATGCAGTGAGTAATTTGCCAATATCGTCGAAGTGCAATCCGGTTGTCGGCTCATCGAGGATGTAGAGGATTCGGCTTGCTACTTTTCGTTGCGCCACACGTCCAGAGACGGTGATGGTGGGTCTGCCGTTAGCGAGATGCGCGGCGAGTTTGACGCGCTGCGCTTCGCCGCCAGAAAGCGTGGTCGCCGATTGGCCAAGTCTGACATAGCTCAAGCCGACTTCGTCGAGTACGCGCAGGCGGTCAACGATTTTCGGCTGGCCGGCGAAGAAGTGCATTGCCTCCTTGACCGTCATCGTCAACACGTCGTAAATGTTTTTGCCTTTGTACTTCACCTCGAGCGTGGAGGCTTTATAGCGCGTTCCACCGCATTCTTCGCAGGGCAGCTCGACGTCTGCGAGAAATTGCATCTCAACTGTCACCGTGCCGTCGCCCTCGCAGACGTCGCAGCGTCCGCCGGGGACATTGAATGAAAAGTGCCCCGCGCCGTAACCGCGACGGCGCGACTCAGGCTGGGAAGCGAACAGTTCGCGGATTGCGTCGAAGGCCTTGATGTAGGTGACGGGGTTCGAACGAGGCGTCCTGCCGATGGGCGACTGATCGACCAGAACGACATTGTTCAGATGCTGCGCGCCGTGGAGTTCGCGGTAAAGACCCGTTGGATCGGCGCCCTCGGTTTGTCCCAGGGCGTGATTTAGTGCGCGATAGAGGACCTGATGGACGAGGGTGGATTTTCCGCTGCCGGATACTCCCGTGACGCAAGTGAGCATGTTCAGAGGAATCTCCACGTCGACGTTGCGCAGATTGTGGATGCGCGCTCCGCGAAGCACGAGCTTTTCGCGGCCGTGTTCGCGGCGGTGTTGGGGAGTGGATACCTGGAGCTGCCCGCTTAGATATCGCCCGGTGAGGGATGCTGGGTTCTCTTCAAGATCCTGCATTGATCCTTGAGCAAGAATTCTGCCGCCGAGTTCGCCGGCACCGGGGCCGAGATCCAGGAGATGATCGGCAGCGCGCATTACGTCGGGATCATGCTCAACGACGATGATGGTGTTGCCGAGATCGCGGAGTTCTTCGAGAATGCGAACGAGTTTAGCGCTGTCGCGGGGGTGCAGTCCGATGGAAGGCTCGTCAAGAACGTAGAGAGCGCCGACGAGCCGTGAACCCAGCGATGTCGCCAGTTGAATGCGCTGCGCTTCACCACCGGACAGCGTGGACGATAGCCGGTCGAGCGTGAGGTAATCGAGGCCAACCTCGTTCAGAAAATGCAGCCGCTGCTGCACTTCTTCGAGAATTTTGCCGGAGATTTCCTGCTGGGCTGGTGAGAGTTCGAGCTGCTTTACCCAATCATTCGCAGCGCCAACGGTCAGCGCCGTTACGTCGCAGATATTGTGCTTCCCAAGCCTGACCGCGCGGGCTTCTGCTCGCAGGCGCTGGCCTTTGCATTCGGGACATACCGCGTAGCCGCGGTACTTGCTGAGAAAAACGCGGACGTGGAGTTTGTATTTCTTGCGTTCGAGTGCAGCGAAAAAGCCACGCACGCCGGGGAAGTCGCCGTGGCCGTCGAGGACGAATTGCTTTTGGTCTTCGGTGAGATCTTCAAATGGAACATCAAGCGGAATGCCGTGCTGCTTGGCTGCGCGGCGGAGTTCAGTAAAGTGCGCGCGGTATTTCGGCCGCGTCCATGGCTCTACCGCACCGTCATCGAGCGTCCTGGTCTTGTCCGGCAAAATCAGGTCGAGATCAAAGTCGATGGTGTTGCCGAAGCCTTCGCAACGGGGACACGCGCCGAATGGATTGTTGAATGAGAACATTCGCGGCTCGGGTTCGCGGTAAGCGCGATGGCAGTTGGAGCACTCGTATCCGGCGGAGAAGCGCAGATGCATTGGGGTTGTGTCGGGTTCGCGCGGCACGGTTTCAAAGATCACTTCTTCGGTTTCGCGATAGCCGGTCTCTATGGCGTCGACGAGACGCGTGCGGATATCAGGGGAGATGACGATGCGGTCGACGAGAACGAAGAGGGGCGTGTTGAAGTCGAGATCGAGCAGGGATTCGGGGGTCGAAAATTCGACGATCTGGCCGTTTTGGTAGAGGCGGTTGTAGCCGCGTTTGCGAAGTTCGAATAAATGCGCCTTCCAGGCGTCGGAAAGTGCATTTTTGGCGGCTTTTTGCGTGGTTTCGGAGGTTTTTGCGGTGGACTTTGTGGTCTTTTTGCGTGGTTTTGGCGTGGTTTCTGTGCTGGGCGTTGCGGGAGGCTTGACGGGGAAGAGGACGTTCAGCCGGGTGCCGTCTTCGAGACCCATAACGGCGGACGCGACCTCGTCGACGGAGTCCCTCTTCACTACGCTGCCGCAGGCGATGCAGTACATGGTGCCGCAGCGGGCGAAGAGCAGGCGCAGGTAGTCGTAGATTTCGGTCACGGTCGCGACTGTCGAGCGGGGGTTGCGCGTGGTGTTTTTCTGCTTGATGGCGATGGCCGGCGCGAGGCCGTCCATGTGGTCGACGTCGGGCTTCTCGATCCGCTCCAGAAACTGGCGGGCGTAGGCGGAGAGCGATTCGACGTAGCGCCGCTGGCCTTCGGCGTAGATGGTGTCGAACGCGAGGGAGGATTTGCCGGAGCCGGAGACTCCCGTGATGACGGTCAACGCATTGTGGGGAATGTCGACGTCGATGTTCTTGAGATTATGCGTGCGGGCGCCGCGCACGACGATGGAGTCGAGGGTGGCAGGTGTAGATGAGACTAGGGGCTGAGAGCGCACACTTCAGGATATCAGTGCGATAGGCCTTGTTCTCGCCGATTGGCGAAACAATTCAAGGAACATCAAACACATGCGCATGACGATTGCGTAATCGGGCGACGTTGAGTCTAGCGGGCATCGCTCACTGGAGACCCGCCAATCACTTCGTCAGAGCCAGACTTTCGAATACTGACTCGTGGGACAATTCTGCTATTCCTGTTAAGAATTCCTGTCACTTCTACCAGTAGACGGGCTCGACGTGGAAGGGTATTGTCCATGCCGGTTTCAGATAAATGGGCTGCGCACCTCATCGCGGTCAATCAACACACAGCCCTTTAAAGGCCTTCATTTGTCCTAACGCTATGGTCGCCGGATTGGCAAAACGGGTTCCCTGAAAGGAATCATCTAACGGG
Organism: Acidobacteriaceae bacterium; assembly: GCA_035567995.1. GTDB lineage: Bacteria > Acidobacteriota > Terriglobia > Terriglobales > Acidobacteriaceae > JBBPYY01. The sequence goes on along the minus strand of DATMOZ010000254.1, from coordinate 205 downwards.
GCTTAAATAAATACAGACGAGGAGCGTGGCGATGCAGCATTCACAATTAAGCGACGGAAGTGATCGATTTGATCGCCGGACCTTTTGCAAGGTTGCCGGCGTTGCGACCGCTGTCGGGGTGGTAGAGGCAAGCCTGGGAACGGTGTTGGCTCACGCGGACCTCACCAAGGAGCAGCGTGACAAGATGACGGCGGATGAAATTATC
>DATMOZ010000253.1:0-3087 GCA_035567995.1 Acidobacteriaceae bacterium | reverse complement strand
TTGAGAATCCAGGGATGCACTTCCATTCCCGCGGCAGCGTTAGCTGGCCGCTCTGCGGTTGCGAATGAGAAGGGAATATCGTCCGCTTGCTTCTGCCTGAAGATGTCGGAGAAGCCCGTGTTCCACTCGTCCACCAGCGTGGCTTGGGAGCGGAAGTTCGAGGTCAAAAGCGAATTGGTCAGCTTAAGGCGACCGAGGCCGTGCGCCTGCATTCGACGGAACAGGTGCACCTCGGCCTGACGGAATCCGTAGATGGATTGCTTCGGATCTCCTACGACGAACAGGGTCTGACTTGAGCCGTCCCAACTAACGGTGAGCGCTCTCAGCAATTCATATTGGATCGCGGAAGTATCCTGCAGCTCGTCGATGAGAAGATGACGAATCCGGGTGCCGAAGGCGGCGGCAATGTCGGTGTCCGACTCATTGTCTGCGAGAGCGTTCATAGCTGCGGTGGCGATCTCTGAGAAATCGACCGCGCCGCTTTCCGCGAAGACGACTTTCAGTTGGGCGACTGCGTAGGTCAGCACGCGGATGTAAGCCTTCAGGACCTGCCACTGCTCATCGCTGTAGGCAACCGCCGGCATGATGCGAATCGACTTCAAGCATTCAAGCAAGTCAGAGTTGCTGCAGTGCCAATTGATGAAGGCCGTGAGCTTCTCCTGTTCGGGCGAGCCTGCGGGGAAGCCCTGAGTCTTATTTACGCGCTCGTACCACTTCGGCTTTCCATTGGCTGTGAGCAGGAAGTTCGTGATGAGGCGCCAGCGCTCTGCACACGGCAGCGAGAAATCATGTTCGCGGGGCCAACCCGGACCCTCGATGAGCTCGGGCTTCTGCGTGCCCCCATAGAGCAGGAGACTGTGGAGAAGTTCGCAGTCCTGGTGGTCCAGATGTTCGCTGAGCGTGCTCAGGCACTGTGAAACGGTGTGACGAGGGGCGGCTTCAAGCATGGCGCGAAGGTCCTGCTCGACGGCCGGATCATCGAGTGAGCCTCCGCGGCCCAGCAGCGCTCTCCACTGGGTGCGGCATGCGAGCATCTGGGCGATCATCTGCTGGCATCGCTGTAAATCGTTGTCCTGCTCAATCAACAATGTCTTCACGGCTTCGCCGAGCGGCGTGGGGTCTGCAAGGCGTTCGAGCGTTTTGCGCGCGGCGACGCGATACATCGCTTCGGGGCGGTCGGTGGGCTCCAGTGTGCTGCCCAGGCGTGCCAGCAGCGGCAACCGGCTTGCGATTTCAGCGGAAAAAGAATCGATGGTCGCGATGCGCAGCCGCTGTGGCTGCTCACAGAGATTCCACCCGCGTTCGGCGTCGCGCCGCATAGCTTCCGCCGCCAGATCGCTTAGCGACTTATCGAGATCGCTCTCTTCCTCGGTTGTCAGGATGCCGGCGGCACGCTGCTTAGCCCGTCGCAACTGAGTCAGCAACTTGTTGCGCATCTGCTCGGTGGCCTTGCGCGTGAAGGTTATGGCGACGATTTCTTCAGGCTCGTCGGCGATCGCGAGCAGTTTGAGAAAGCGCTGGATGAGCAGCGTGGTCTTGCCCGACCCTGCGGGAGCTTCGACGATGAAGGAGCGCTGGGTATCGAGCACATCTGCGCGGCTGGCCTGATCGGCAGGCGAGCGATTCATTCGTCGACCTCGTCTTCGCTCGATAGAAGCTGTGTTTCCGCGATGCGGCAAAGTGTCTCGAGACCGCAATTCCTGCAGGTTTTGAGGCCGTCCTTTGGTTCGACGCGGGCTTCGCCGGCTGCAAATTCTTCTGCAAGCTTGGTGAGAATCTTCCGCCATTCTCTGATCTGTTGATCGAGAGGCTGCGTCATGTTCTTCCCGCGCTCATCTGCGGGCGGGAAGAAAACTCCGTCCTCACGCTGCCATCCAGCGATGTAGGTTTTTTTTGTGTTGATGGTCCCGAAACCCATGGCGGCGAGCGGCTGGGTATTCAGTGCGTAGAGCGGAAGCTGCGGTTGGTCTGGCCGGTCGCCTTGCCAATCTTTGATGTTCGCTTTGCCTGTCTTGTAATCGAGAATGATCTTGCCGGCGGATGTGTCGTCGACCCTGTCGATTCGCAGAGCGAGCTTTAGTGGTCCGATGGTCGTGCTGAGATTTTGTTCCCGCGCCTCGACGGCAAAGCGCGAACGTCCGCGCTCGAGCTGTAGCCAGCCACCCAGTAAGCGTTTCAATCGGTCAGACTCAGCCGACAGGAACGCTGCCGTCCATTCGTCGGGAGCCGAGTGTTCCTGCAAAGCCGTAGCAATGTGTCTGTCCAGAATTTCCAGGCATTCGTGCTCAGTGAGTGAAAGAAGTTGCTCCTGGTTCTTCACTTCATTCCAGAAATTCTCCATCACGCTGTGAACGAGATTTCCGCGGTCGCGACGGCCGAGGCCCTCTTCTATCTCTTCGAGGGTCTGGGCGCGCAGGCGCTTTGATGCGAATGCGCGGAAGGGGCATGCCGCCTGGTCTTTCAGCACCTGAGCGCCGCCGGCGGAGGAGTCTTCTTTCCAAGCGACGTGAGAGCGGTCGAGGACTGCTTCTGTCTCCACGGCACTCTCTTCCGGTGGGTGCTGCGGCATCTCTTCTGCGCGAACTCGCTCGTCCCACGTCAGCTTCGCGAAGGCTGCCGAGGCCGACAAGTTCGCTTCCTCTTGATGTCTGGAAAAACTCGCGAATACTCGCGGAGCGGAAGCGCAGATGCGACGCGTGACTGCCGAGGCAAATTCAAAGTCGGCCGCGAGATCAGCGCGCGGCATTTTCAAAGCACGCTGCAGATGGAGTGGCAGCAGTGGATTCGGTTGCTGCGTAACAGGCCACGCCAGTTCATCGGCGCCTGCGAACCACACTGCATCTGCACTCAAGCCCGCGGATTCGATTGCGCCGACGATCTGTATCGGCGCATCTTGCGACTCCGGCGCGAACAGGCTGGATTGCGCTGCTCGTGTGAGCATCTGCAGGGCGTCTGGGAAGCTGACTTTTGGCAGGCTGGCATCGAGGTGCGCCACCGAGAGCAAAACCCGTTGCCAACGTTTTTGCGTCTGGTATTCGACGCTGTTCATCGGTCGGTCACCGGGCCATCCGGCCGCGGCGAGATATT
>DATMOZ010000252.1:0-6127 GCA_035567995.1 Acidobacteriaceae bacterium | reverse complement strand
AATTTAGTCAGCTTGTCGCTCTGGATGCGGATGTGGCGGATGTATTTTGTGTCGGGCTGCGCGGGAATTGGCGGAATCTGCTGATCGAGCGTGAGCGCGATCTTGCTGCTCGCATCGACATGCAGCTTTTGCGGCTTACTGTAGAGATTGCCGGGCGAGAGGTTCCAGTGCTGGCCTTCGCCGCGGTCGGGCGCGAGCTTGATGGTTTTACCGTCGGCGCGGTGGAAGGTTTCGTAGCGATTGAGAAATCCCTGGACGTAATAGTCGCCGGGAGGAATGTCGCGGAGATTGCGGACGGGATAGCCCGCAGCGTCATCTGCGATAACGACGCTGGCATCCGGACGCATTCCGTCGACGTTCATGCCGAAGATCATTTGCGATTTCGGTGTGTCGTCGATCTGCATGCGCGGCTCGGCGGAAGGGTCGGTCGAGAGCAGCAGGAACAGCCGCCCGTCGATCGGATCGGCGCTGCGCGCGGCTGGAAAGCTGATGGTGATGTTCGGGACTTGCGCCAAAGCGCGAGGAGAGCAGGCGAGGAGCGCGGCCACCGCGATGAGGCCGGCGCGCGACAAGATGTTTTGCATCGGAGAAGTGTAGCGCGAAGGCCTGGGCGATCCTCTGCCCAGTTCTGTTTTATCGATTCGTTCAGGCGCCAGCTACGCGGCGCCTTCTTTCATCTCGCCGAGCTTCACCGGGACGTCGATCTTATTGCGCCCGCGCAGGACGGTGACGGTAACCGTGTCGCCAGCGCTGTGTCCGTTGAGGACCTGGCCAATCTCCTGGATGCTGCTGACTCCATCGCCATCCAGCGCGAGGATCAGGTCGCCGCCAAGGTAGATGGTGTTGTTGCCGAGGTAGGCTTTCTCTTTGCCGCCGCGCAAGCCGGCGCGCTCAGCAGCGCCGCCGGGCAGGATGCGCTCAATGAGCACACCGTGATCGGCCGCGAGCCCCATCTGCTGCGCGAGCTCGGGCCCGATGGGCAGCAGGGAAACGTCCAGCGTCGGACGGCGGACGTGGCCGTAGCGCGCGAAGTCATTGATCGCTGCTTTCGCCGTGTTTATGGGAATGGCGAACCCGATGCCGGCGTTCTGGTCTGCTCCGCCACCGGTTGCGATCAGCGAGTTGATGCCGATCACTTCGCCCCGCGAGTTCAACAGCGGTCCGCCGGAGTTGCCGGGATTAATGGCGGCGTCGGTCTGGATTGCGTCTTCAATCAGGTTGCCAAGCGGCCCGCGCACGGAACGGATGGAACTGATAATGCCGCGCGTCATGGTGCCCGCGAGGCCGAAGGGATTGCCGATGGCGAAAACTTTCTGCCCAACGACCAGGCCGCGAGAGTCTGCCAGGGTTGCCGGCGTCAGGCCGCTTGCCTGGATTTGCAGCAGCGCCAGGTCGTGCCCTCTGTCATTGAGAAGGACCTGCGCTGTGTACTTGTGCTTGTCGTGCAGTGTCACCTCGACCAGCCGGGCATTCTCGATGACATGACTGTTGGTCAGCACATGTCCGCTGGTGTCGAGGATGAATCCCGAACCCTGCCCCTGTTGTGGGACCGCACCATAGAAGAAGTCGTATGCCACAGAAGAAGCGGAGACGTTGACGACCGAGGGCACGGCCTTTTTGTAGACCGCGATATTGTTCTGTTCGTCGCCATCGTATGCGGGTTGCGCATTCGCCTCAGTAAGATGCAGAGGACCGCGCAGGCCGCCAAGCACTCCTGCGGCTCCGCCCTGGTCGGCGGCGGGCAAATGACGGTCGAGCCACGCGCCAAATGTGCCGGTTCGGGCCGTGCGCGTAGTCAGGTAGTAAAAGCCTCCCAGCAACAGGAGGATCAGTATCAAACGGCGTGTTTTCATCGTACTTCTATTTTATTATTACGTGCTCGATTCAGCAGAAGTTCACGAGCCCGGCTCGGCCGCGCTTAACTGCTTTAAATCTGCCCAGATGCGCGCGACGGCTTCTTCGGTCTTCTTAAGGGATCCGGAGTTCTCGAGAACGTAATCGCAAAGCGGTATTTTTGCCGCGTCGGGAATCTGGGCGGCCATGCGGGCGCGGCCGTCCACCTCGATCGCCGTGCGCTCTGCCTGGCTGAGGGTGCGACCGGCGCTGACGCGAGCGATGAAACGGTCGAGTTTCAGTCGCTCTGGAGAGGTGACAAGGATCAGCTTGTCGAAGCGCTCGTGCCAGCCGGGAATATTTTCGCCGCGGCTGGCCTCAAAGATGAGTGCAGACTCGACGATGACGACGGCGTTGCAGTCGCGCGCGAAGATCTGCTGGGCGCGGTGTTCCTGTTCTGCGATAACGGCTGGGTGGATGATGCGGTTCAGCTCTTCGATGCGGCCGCTTGCAAAAGCAGAGCGTGCCAGCGCCGCGCGATCGATGTTGCCGGAATTCGTAACAATGGAAGTGCCAAATACGCGCACGATCTCGCCAAAGACAGCATTGCCGGGCTGCATGAGGCCGCGGCCGATTTCGTCGGCAGAGAGAATGTGCGCGCCATGCGCGGCGAACATCGCGGAGATGGTGGTTTTTCCGCTGCCGAGACCGCCGGTGAGACCGACCCGCAGCATGACTACAGCTCTATGCCCCGGCGCAGCATTGCGGCGCGGACGGTGTTCGACATCAGCATCGCGATGGTGAGCGGACCTACGCCGCCGGGAACGGGCGTATAGGCGCCTGCGACTTGGAATGCAGCGGGATGCACATCGCCGACGAGAGTCGATTTCTTCTCTGCGAACTGTACTTCACGTTTGGCGTCGCGAGCGAAGAACCTGGCGAATTCCGCGGGATCGACAACGCGGTTGATGCCGACGTCAATCAGGGTGGCGCCGGGTTTGACCATATCCGGAGTGATGAAGCCGGGGCGGCCGATGGCTGCGACGAGAATGTCGGCGCGGCGGCACTCCGCCGGCAGGTCGCGCGTCTTGGAGTGGCAGATGGTCACCGTTGCGTTCTGAGCGAGCAGCAGGATTGCCGCCGGTTTGCCGACGATGTCGCTGCGACCGACGATGACTGCGTGCTGGCCCGCGATGGGGATGTGGCTGCGGCGCAGAATTTCGATTACGCCCGCTGGCGTGCAGGGAACCAGTGCCGGCTGGCCCATCTGCAGGCGGCCGACGTTCATCGGATGAAATCCGTCGACGTCTTTCGCCGGCGAAACGGCCTCAAGCAGCTGCTTGGTGTCGACGTGTTTCGGAAGCGGAAGCTGGATGAGGATTCCGTCGATATCTTCGCGTGCGTTGAGTTCGGCGATCAGTTGGAGCATCTCTTCTGTGGTGACGCTGTCGGGCGGAGTGATGAGAGCGCTCTTGAGGCCGAGCGCTTCACAGGTCCGCACTTTATTGCGCACATAGATTTCAGAAGCTGGATTGTTACCGACAAGGACGGCGGCAAGACCCGGCTGGATGCCGCGCTCGCGGAGCTTGGCAGCGCGCAGCTGAACCTCGGTCTTGATTTCCGATGCAATTTTGTTTCCGTCGAGCAGGCGCGGCGGCGCGATGTTGGTCATTGCACCACTATGGTAAATGCATCGCATGCGGCCGTCGTGAAGCAAAAGGCGTGAACAGCGGTTGTAATAGTTACGTCATTGTTCCGTCGCTGCTCGCGCGATGTGCAAAAACGAGACGTCAATAGATATGCAAACAGCAACACATTCGGCCCTACATGCGTATACCTATCCATGCGGATACGAATCACCGCAACGAGAAATGCAATGTCGGGTTCGATAGGGTAGCAACAATTTAGGTAACTTGAAACGAAACCGGAGCGTCTAACATCCAATACTTGAAAGCAAGTCACCGGAAAGGAGGACGGTCATGGCAATGGCGAAATTTACGACGATGGAACTGGAATCGCTGCGCAATGAATTGATGCAGTCAGGCCTTGATCGATGGCAGTCCGCCGAACTGGTGAGCAGCTTTCTGATCGGCCGTGGATACGGCGTTTCGCGCGAACATGCGGTGGATGCGGCATCGAAGATTGAAGGCATGGGATGCAATCTGACTTGCATGGAGCAGGAGCTGGAACGCATTGCATTGGTGATGTAGTTGCTTGCACAGTTACTGTAACGAGGTTGCGCTCTCGTGTGACGCAGTTGTAAGCGCACAATGAAAGAGCGGCAGAAAAAGGGCCGGAAGGCGAGAGCTTTCCGGCCCTACTGTTTGCGCGCGATGCTTATTCGAATTTCAGAGATTCGACCGGATTCAATTGCGCGGCGCGCGTGGCGGGCAGCGTTCCGAACAGGACGCCGACAACGATGGATGTCGCCAACGCAATCACGACTGACCACGCCGAGATTGGTATCGGATATTCAGGGAAGAAGAAGCGAACAGAAATGGGCACGGCAAGGCCAAGGATGGTGCCGATGACGCCTCCACCGAGAGAAATGAGCACCGCTTCTGTAAGGAACTGCAATTGAATTTCGCGGAAGGTCGCGCCAACCGCCTTGCGGACCCCGATCTCGCGAATCCGCGAACGCACGTTGGCCAGCATGATGTTCATGATTCCGATGCCGCTGACCGCCAGAGTGACAGCAGAGATCATCATCAAGCCGATAGTCAGCGCGTCGGCTATCTGGCCGGCCACGGTAACGAGCTGACTCAAGTTCGAAGCGTGGTACACGGAGTTCTTGCGGTGCCGCGACTGAATGATCTGCTGAATCTGCTTCGTCGCCTCGTTAACGTTCCCGCTGTCGCGCATCGAGAAGAACAGCTCTTTCACATTGTCTGTTCCGGTGAAGTACCGCGCCACAGGGTAAGGAATCAGAATGGTCTGATCGGCGATTTCGGACTGACCGAAGGTGTTCACCCTCTCGCGAAACGTTCCGATGATGGTGAACGGAATGCCTCTGATCGAGAACGATCTTCTGATCGCTGCCGCGGGGCTGCCGAACAGTTGCGTGGCAAGAGGCTCCGTCACCACTGCGACCTTTGCGTGGGTACCCGCATCCTGATCATCGAAAAAGCGGCCATTGGTGATGAGTAGATTTCTCACCGTGCGATATTCGGATGCCACGCCGAGGACGAGCATGTCTTTTACTTTCCCGGCGCCGAGACTGATGCGGTCATGCATCTCAAGAGTGGGTGAAGAAGCCATCACGCCGGGCACCTGAGTCACCACGGCGTTCAGGTCTTCCCGGGTCATGTAGTCCTGCTGGTCTGGAGTCGCCGTGCTGCCGCCACCCTCGTAGTCGACGTAGATCCAGTTCGACCCGATTTCCTGAATGAGGTTCAGGACATATTGCTTTCCCGTGAGGCCGATGGTGACGACCAGAATCACAGACGCAGAGCCGATGACCATGCCGAGCGCGGTGAGGGCGAAGCGAACTTTGTTGACAACAAAGCTGTCGAACGCGATCCGCGCGATTTCGCTCATGACCATCGTCTGTTTGGCGCTGGCCAGGGTGCGGGCAAATGCGGCGGGGTTGAGAGTGCGTGAATGTACCATGCTGGCGATTCGTTGGCTTACAGGATAGTGCCGCTCGTACGAAACTTCGATGCGGCGACATAGGCGCGGACTCAACAATCCGCGTCACGGTATCATTATGACAGCGGCGCCCTGATGGTGCCGCAGACCGCGGAGGGATGTGTGAGCGGTTGAAACAGGCGGTCTTGAAAACCGCTTTACCCTAACGGGTAACGGGGGTTCGAATCCCTCTCCCTCCGCCATCAACTCATTCTAAATAGTCCAACGAAATCCGAAAAAATCCATAAACCCCAGCAAAAACTGGGGTTTATGTCTTTTAGCGTCCAGTAAGGTATTCTGACAGCCGTCATTGCGTGCAGGTATATTTGCGGGTATGTTGTTTTTAATTTGTGGGTACATTGAAAAAGGGGGGTTTTTCGATGGCGCTTACTGACATTCAGATCAAGAGGACGAAGCCGAGGACCAAGCCGTACAAGATCAGCGATGGTGGCGGTCTCTTTCTGTGGGTCACGCCTTCTGGAGGAAGACTTTGGCGGTGGGCGTTCCGGTTCGAGGGCAAAGCTAAGCTCATGACCTTTGGGAAATACCCCGACGTCTCGTTGAGCCAAGCTCGTGAACGGCATGGCGAAGCACGCAAGTTGCTTGCAGCAGGCACAGACCCGATGGCACACCGGAAGGCCGAGAAGACCGCGGACCGTGTCGCGAG
>DATMOZ010000251.1:0-3697 GCA_035567995.1 Acidobacteriaceae bacterium | reverse complement strand
ACGCCGCGTCACCGGATCTTCGAGTGAGCCTTCAAAATGTGCCGGGACAAGCCGGTTGTATTCGACGGACACGCTATTCGTCCCCGGCTGTGATTCAACATTGCTGATGTTCGCAATGCTGGCAGAGTCGGGCCCTTGCCCGGAAAATGCCGACGGCGCAAGAGGAGCTGCCACTCCAGCTTCCTCCGGCGCCGCAGCACCTCGCGCGCCGAACGTGTGCATCGCGCCCGCACCCAGACCGGCGCCGGCGAATACCAGGAGAGCGGCCATAGCCGGCATCATGCGCAGTTGTGTCATGCTGCCGGCGACGGACGAACGCATGCGCCCAAAAATACCCACGGGCGGAAGGTTATCCAGCGCTTCCTCAAGCCGCAGGCGGCTCGCGGTCAGCAGGTTCGGTGATGGTTCGTTGATCGGTGCAAGCGACAAAGCATGTACCAACTCATGCATCGCCCGTAATTCCTGCTTACACCTCGGACAGGTTTCAAGATGTTGACTTAGATCGTGCGCCTGTTCATCAGACAACTCGTCGTAAGCGTCAAGCGCAATGTATTCCTGCGCGCATTCGCAATTCATTTTTTTGCTCCCATAGCCTCATCGAAGTTCCGCAAGGTGGTGCCGTAATTTTTTTGTTGCCCGGAACAGAGTGTTTTTCGCAGTCTCTTCCGTCGTATTCAACATTTCGCCGATCGTGCGCAGCCGAAGTCCCTGATAGTGCTTCAACTCAAACACCATCCGCTCACGCGGAGTAAGTGTCTCGATCGCTTTCTGCAGTTGAACGCTGAGGGTCTTGCGTTCCAGTTCGCGCGCCGGATTCGCACCCGAGCGCTCGTCAGAAACATTCCCCAGCACATCAATTTCATCGCCGCCCGAACTCGTTATCATCGCCGGATCTTCTCGCCGCGTCTTTTTGCGCCGCAGATAGTCCAGACAAAGGTTCGTCGTGATGCGGTAAATCCACGTATAAAACGAACACTCGAAGCGGAAACTGCCCAGATGCCGGTACGCCTTCAGAAATGCTTCCTGATGGATATCCTGCGCATCCTGCTCCGAACCGGTCAGATGATATGCCAACCGAATAACTGCCTGATCGTATTGACGCACCAACTGGTCAAAGGCTGTGCGAGAACCTCGCTGAGCCTCACGAATTAATTCAGCATCCTGCGCCCGATTGCTTCTTTCCATCGTTACCGTCGTGCTTGTCTGGTTGGATTGTAAGCGTCGAGTCCGCGGCCACGTGGTGCGCGTCCGCGAAGCGGCTTGCGAGGGAAGGGATAGGGCGTCGGATTCCATAGATGGGTGGTAAGTCTCCGAGTACAGCACGCGATAGACGCTGGGGGCGAAGAAACGTGAGCGCGTTTTGCGCATGAATTGGCGCGCTACACTGTCGCGTGAGGCTTTGAAGTGAAAGAGCAATCAGGACTTTTTGCCCCGAACGCCAGCAACGGCTGGGTGACGGCATATACCGATGGTGGGGCGCGCGGCAATCCCGGCCCGGCCGGCTATGGAGTGCAGATTGTTGCCGAAAACGGCGCTGTTCTGGCGCAATTAAGTCAATTTCTGGGGCTGAAAACGAATAACTTCGCCGAATATTCGGCTCTCCTCGGCGCTCTCGAATACGCATTGGCAAATGGCGTCCATAAACTGCGGGTCGTCTCCGACTCTGAGCTGATGGTGAAGCAGATTCAGGGCCGCTACAAGGTCGCCAGCCCCGACCTGCGCCCGCTGTTCGATGAGGCCAAAAAGAGAATCCGCGGCCTGCAGCAGTTCGAAATCCAACACGTCCTCCGCGGGAAGAACAAGGAAGCCGACCGCCTCGCCAACCTGGCAATGGACCGCGGCATGGGACGAGCGGCGAACGAGAAGCCGTTAAAAGCGCAGCCGTATCCCAGCGGTCCGCCGCCGGTCCTTACCGGCATCGTCGAAGACGGCCGCGTGCGCCTGCTGGACGGAAAATTGAAAGATGGGACACGCGTATTAGTGAAGCCTGAACTCGATTGAGCCGGGCGCCGTACTTTCTCCCTTAGGCCGCCGAGAAAAACCCGCGGGTTAGCCCCGGAGGTGCCGGATATGGCTGCAAACGGCACAACGCGAATGGACACCACATGCTGCATCGTGGGCGGAGGTCCGGCAGGCATCGTGCTCGGGTTTCTGCTTGCGCGTGCCGGCATCGATGTCGTCGTCCTCGAAAAGCACGCTGACTTCCTGCGCGATTTCCGCGGCGATACGATCCATCCCTCGACGCTCGAGATCCTGCATGAACTCGGCCTGCTAAATGAATTTCTCGCATTGCCGCACGATGAAGTACGCGAGTTGAGCGCCTTGATAGGGGACACTCCGGTAAAGATCGTGGACTGCACTCACCTTCCAACAGTCTGCAAATTTATCGCGCTCATGCCGCAGTGGGACTTCCTGAACTTCTTCGCCGGCAAGGCAAAGCAGTTTCCAGCGTTTCATCTGCTGGTGAAGACCAGGGCAGTCGATCTGATTTACGACGACGCCGGCACTGGCATTCGCGGAGTTCGCGCCGCCGGCGAAAACGGTGACGTAACAATTTTCGCCGACTTAACTATCGGCGCCGATGGCCGCCATTCGATCGTGCGCGAAAAGGCCAGGCTGCCCATCATGGATCTTGGCGCGCCGATGGACGTCCTTTGGATGCGCATCTCTCGACAGCCAAGCGACCCGCCGACGACTTTCGTACGGTTTCTGCAGGGCCGCATGCTGGTGCAGCTGAACCGCAGGACCTACTGGCAATGCGCGTACGTCATCGCCAAGGGCGGCTACGACGAGATCAAGAGAGCGGGCATTGAAGCCTTCCGCCAGGAGCTGCTTGAACTCGCGCCCCATCTCAAGGAGCGCGTCAATGAGCTGAAAAGCTTCGACGATATCAGCTTGCTCACCGTAGCGGTGGACAGGCTGAAGCAGTGGCATAAGCCCGGCCTGCTCTGCATCGGCGACAGCGCACACGCGATGTCTCCCATTGGCGGCGTGGGCATTAATCTTGCCATTCAGGATGCGATAGCGACAGCCAATCTGCTGACAGCGCCGTTGCTCAACGGAACCATCAGCGAGCAGGACCTGGCGAAAGTGCAGCGCCGTAGAGAATTTCCCACGCGCGCCACACAGAGGCTTCAAGTCGTTGCGCAGAATCGCGTCATCCGCCGCGTGCTGGAGAAGCGAAATCAGCCGGCCGCAAACACTTCACTTCCGCTGCTTCTCAAACTGATGAACGCCTTCCCGGTACTGCGCCGCATTCCCGCCCGCATCGTCGGCGTGGGCTTCCGCCCTGAACACATCCGCACAACACCGGCCAACTCAAACGTGCGATCCTGAGACAGTCATGCTCAGCGCTGTCAAAGACCGAAGCAAAGTCGCAGCGCTCCTGCTTTGCGCTTTAATCGCTGTGATGAGCATCGTCTCACCGATATGTCCTGCATGTGATGAGCTTGGAAACCAGCCCATCAGCCACGTTCATATCGCGGGCAAGGCATTGCCTCACGCGAGTGACGACTGCAACGGAGTCTGTTCCTGCTGTGGTTTTGACTGGCTTCCGTCCATGCAGACGCAATTACCCGCAGTCGCCATCGTGACGACCGTTCCTGTCTCACGGAACGAGCATTACCCGAGCCGGTTTACACCGCCGCCGTTCCTTCCTCCCCGCGCTTAGTCCAGAACAGAACCACAAACCACACGC
>DATMOZ010000250.1:0-10697 GCA_035567995.1 Acidobacteriaceae bacterium | reverse complement strand
GCCGGCGGCGTTGTCTACGCGGAAGATATCAACCCTGACGCGATCGAATACATCCGGCAGCGGGCGGCCAAAGAGAAGCTGCAGAATGTGCGTGTCCTGCTGGGCACTCCAGACAATCCGCAGCTTCCGGCGGACAGCGTCGATGTTGTCCTGATGTTGAAGACGTACCACGAGATCGCGCATCCGGTTCTTTTGCTCAAGAACCTCACGCCGTCATTAAGGTCCGGCGCGCGTATCGGCATCATCGACAAGAATGGCAACGGTACCGACCACGGCATCATGCCCGATGTCATCGAGCGCGAAATGGCGCAGGCGGGATTCAAGCGTGTCGGCAAATACGACTTCACCAAGGCAGACGGTCAGGATTACTTCTTAATCTTCACGCGCAAGTAGTCCGGAGTTCTCGGCGCGGCACCGCATCGCCAGCGAGCAGGTGCTCTTGACAATTCCGACCTCCGAAAGCGGCCTGCCCTCCCCTCGTCGCCCATACCCCCGCACTGAAGTCAGGTACTTTCAGCGTACCAAGTCCAGACTTAAGTACATTACAATGAATACTTTAGGACTTAAGTAGGGGGAGAGGGGGAGGGGTACTCCCGCGTGCGGCGCCAAACCCTTCCGGTGTACTCTTGGGGGCATGCGATCGCTGCGCGTCCCCCTGCTTGCATTGCTGTTGCTCCCACTTTTGACCGTCATCGGTTGCACGGTCTATCCCGAGAAAAAGCATCCCTCGCTCGATTCAACAACCAGCGCCGAGCAGACCGAAAGGATCTTCTGGCAGGCTGCGGTAAAGAAGGATTTTGCCACCGTAACGAATTTGATCTCTTCGCAAGCCGTTTTCGTTGAGCAAGATGGCAGCAGGCTGACGCGGGAGCAGTTCCTGGAGCGATTGAAAGCTGCGCCGCCCGCCGATTACGCAGTTGGACAGGTCACCGTTCGGCCGCAAGGAAATTGCATGCTGCTCACCTATCCGGTATCGGTGCAGCAGAGTAAAAATGTAACCGTGATGGTTACAATTCTCAGCGTATGGCAGCAGACGAAGAATTCCGGGTGGACTCTGATGGCCCGCTCTGAAACCCCCACCTCGGTTGCAACGCAATAATTGGAAGCGCAGATAGGTTTTTCCACTCCGCCAACGATGGCAAAGATCTAAATGAGATCAACCGGCCCCTCCGCAGCAGAAACCGCTAAATTTCGCCCGCTATTGCTCGAGTGGTTTTCCGCGCATAAGCGCGATCTGCCGTGGCGCGCCACGCGTGAGCCATATCTCGTCTGGGTTTCTGAGATCATGCTGCAACAAACGCGGGTCAACGCGGTGTTGGGACACTATGAGCGTTTTACGAGCCGATTTCCGACCCTCGTCTCGCTTGCACTCGCAAAAGAGGAAGACGTGCTGGCGGCGTGGAGCGGCCTCGGTTACTACCGTCGCGCGCGCATGCTGTATCACGCAGCACAGTTCATACTGCGCGAGCATGGCGGAATGCTGCCACATACGCCCGACGCATTGCGCCGCCTGCCGGGCATCGGAGTCTACACGGCGGCAGCGGTCGCCAGCATCGCGTTTGGCCAGCCGATCGCTGTGGTGGATGGCAATGTGCAGCGCGTGATTCAGCGCCTATTCGCCACTAAGGGAACGGCTGGCGTGGCGCTGGACGACGTCGTGCGACGTCGTGCCACGGCGTTGCTCGACCCGGAACAGCCGGGAGACTTCAATCAGGCGATGATGGAACTCGGCGCGACGGTTTGCACGCCCAAATCGCCGCAATGCTCCGTCTGTCCGGTCCGGCAGCTGTGCGCGACTCAGGGAGAACACATCACGGCCCAGCGCATCGAAATGCGCAGCGTGAATCAGGCGATGGCAGTAGTGCGCCGGCGCACGCCGCGCACGCAATCGGTAGCTCTGGTGCAGCGTGCGGCTAATCTCTCACTGATGCCGAGCATGTGGGAATTGCCGCTGCTCCCGGAAGATTTTTCCAGTGCGAACCAACCGGAGTTAATCGTCCGGCATGCCATCACGAACACGAACTATTACGTGAGCGTTTATGAGATCAAGGTCGATGAAATCAGCCAGCATCTCAAAAAAGACGCACAGCGCATCAAGTGGGTGCAGGCGCACAGGCTTGAAGACATACCGCTAACGGGATTAGCACGCAAGGTACTGATGCGACTTGAGATCATGCCCGCGGCAGGGCGACGGTCGCTTGCAGAAGGAAACGAGCGTCCTTAACCTAATTAGCAGACGTAAGAGACGGGGAGAATCGATGCAGAAGATTTCAGCTTTGATGGCGGGTCTGGTTTTGGCGATATGCGGTGGCGTCGCGGCCGCGCAGGTTCAATTGCCGCAAGCGGTACAGGCGGCAGCAGATTCAATCAGCGCAGACAAGATTCGCGAGCATGTGCGCATTCTTTCAAGCGATGAATATGAAGGGCGCGGACCTGGCCTGAAGGGCGGACAGATGGCGGCAACCTACATCGCAAAGCAATTTGCCTCGTATGGGCTGGTGCCGGCTGGCGATAAAGGCACATTTCTGCAAAACATTGCGTTTGCCGGCGTGGAGACGAACGGAGCGGCGACAAACTTCGCCATCATCTCGCAAAACGGCTCTGTGCTCGATCTGAAGTTTGGCAAAGACTATGTGACGAGCAACCAGACGCGGACCGAAATCGCCGATATCGATGCGCCGATTGTGTTTGTGGGGCACGGCATTCAGGCTCCTGAATATAAGTGGGACGATTTTGCCGGAATGGACGTGAAAGGCAAGGTTTTGCTCGTCGTGGTAAACGAGCCGCCGTCGGACGACGACGCTTTTTTCAAGGGTAAGGCGCTGACGTATTACGGGCGCTGGACCTACAAATTTGAGCAGGCGGCGCGGATGGGCGCTGTCGGCGTGCTGATTATTCATCGCACCGATCTGGCAAGCTATCCGTGGGAAGTGGTGCGCAATTCCTGGTCGGGCGAGAAATCGTATCTGAGAGATGATCCGAACGCGAAGTTGAAGGCGGCAAGTTGGATCCATCTCGATGTGGCGCGAAAGTTATTCGCAGCGTCCGGCATGGATCTTGATAAGGAGATCGCTGCATCCGACCAGCCTGGTTTCAAACCGGTAGAATTGCCGGCGCGATTGAAGGCGCACATCGTCAGCAAGGTGCGCAACTTTGATTCTCCGAACGTGGTCGGCATGCTGCCGGGCCAGAGCAAAGGCCACGGGCCAGACCAGGCTGTGCTGTACACCGCGCATTATGACCATTTTGGTATCGACCCCGAGCTGCCGTCGAACGGGAAGGGTGACAACATCTATCACGGCGCAGCCGACAACGCGACCGGCTGCGCGATTTTGATGGAACTCGCGCGCGTGTTCGGACAAATGAAGACGCCACCGCCGCACAGTTTCATCTTCGCTGCAGTGACGGCGGAAGAGCAGGGTCTGCTCGGGTCGCAATATCTTGGCATGCATCCGCCGGTTCCGGCCTCGCAAATTTCGCTCGATCTGAACTATGACGATCTACCA
Organism: Acidobacteriaceae bacterium; assembly: GCA_035567995.1. Classification (GTDB taxonomy): domain Bacteria; phylum Acidobacteriota; class Terriglobia; order Terriglobales; family Acidobacteriaceae; genus JBBPYY01. Next base: position 7,191 of record DATMOZ010000250.1, on the reverse strand, counting down.
CCGATCGGCGAAGCAATGTCGACCGAAGTAGCCGGCGCCGAGCGGACGACGTTCTATCCGACGGTAGAGAAGACTGCAAAGGCATTCCACTTCGACATCGAGCCCGATCCGTTTCCGATGGCAGGCAGCTACTATCGCTCGGATCACTTCAGTCTGGCGCGAGTTGGCATTCCGGCATTCTCAATCGGCGAAGGTGTGCTGTTCGCGGGCCACACGAAGGAGTGGGGCATCGAGCAGGAGAAGCAGTACACCGCGGAGCGCTATCACAAACCGGCGGACCGCTATACGCCTGACATGGATTTCGCCGGCGATATGAAGATGGCGAAATTTGGTCTGGTACTCGGGTGGCAAGCATCGAACGCCCCATCGTTAGTGCAATGGCTGGCAGGCGACGAGTTCGAGAAAGCGCGCAAACAACGCACGTCGGGGAATTGAGCGCGTGAAACTGCTCTACCGAGCTATGCTGGGTTGGACGGCGGTGGCGATAATGTACATCGCCCCCGCCTCGTTGTTTGGACAGACGACAGCAAACATCTCCGGCTCATACGAGTTCGAGCATGAGGATGAATTCATTCAGCTGAACATCGATAACGGCCGGCTCGACGGATATATTTCTAAGCTCGGTGATGAGACCAGCGATCGCGGCACTCCGTTGACATACTTCTTTAAGAAGGCGAAGACCCAGGGCATGCATGTAACTTTTTCGACCAAACAAGTGCACGGTCTCTGGTACTCGTTCGATGGAGTGGTGGTGCGCGGCTCCGCGCGCACGCGAGAAGAAGCTGGCTATTACGTGCTACAAGGAACGATGACAATGCATCACGTCGATTTGCAGAACCATGACGCGCCGGAGGAGCGCAGCGTCAGCTTTCGTTCGCGGCGAGGCAATACTTAACTTTCCGGCTCTGCTTTTTCAACCCGGGGCACATGGATAGCGCGGCCGGCGGGGCGTACGCCCTGTGATGGGTCACTGATGTCCGCAGTTTCACCCGATCTCCCGGGAACGGCAATCGGATCGGGGCCGGTTGGTGACCCCGGCACTCGGCTCGGCCGCTCGAAGGCCGTAGAAGAGTAGCTTGATTTCTCCGGCGAAAGTCTTTCGGGATTCCCGCCCCGCTCGGGGCGTTCACGCAGCAGGATGGGACTGGGCGTACTGTGCGGATATTCAGAGTTCGACGCGTACGGCCGCTGTTGGGTACCGTTCTGCAGGCCCGCGAGCACACGTTGACCCGTCTCAGAGCGCAGCAAAGCCGCCAAGCCCAAACCGGCGATAACTCCGGCTACGAGCCCCTGTAAAAAATCGCTGCGACTACGCATGTTTGACCCCCTTATCGCTACTGCTTGGATGCGGAAGATAGCCGCTCAGTAATAATCTGCGCAACTCATGTAATAACCGCAGCGTTGGCAGATCAGCTTACAGCGCGAACTGTCGAGCCGCGTGGAACATGTGGGGCAGTAGACGCACACATGCTCTTGAGCGGGACTCGCAATCGGCGCAGCCTGTTCGGCTTCCTGAGTAAGAACGGTGAGAGATGTAAACATCGGCGTGAAGAAAAGATTAAGACGTTGCTGCAGAATTGTGAAGAGGAATCAGGAGAGTGGGACCCCAAAAAAGCACGGCGGGGCCGCGAACTGTATTCTGGCGGGGAGCCATTTCTGGTGGCGCAGTAATTAGCAAATCAGCGAGGAGAGAAAAGTATGGAGCGGAAAGCAACTGCAGTTTGGCGCGGTGGACTGAAAGACGGCAAGGGAACCATTTCAACGCAGAGTGGGGCGTTGAAAGACCTGCAATATTCCTTCAGCACGCGCTTTGAAAATGGCGTGGGCACGAATCCCGAAGAGTTGATTGCGGCGGCGCACGCAGGGTGCTTCAGCATGGCCCTCAGCGGTCAACTGAGCGGCGCAGGGCTGACGCCAGATGAGATTAATACGACTGCTGCCGTAGCGCTGGAGAAGACGGACGCCGGCTGGTCAATCACGAAGATTCATCTCACGACCAAGGCCAAAGTGCCCGGAGCGGACAAGGCGAAATTCGATGAACTGGCCAAAGCAGCGAAGTCGGGCTGCCCGGTCTCGCGTGTACTGTCGGCAGCGGAGATCACGCTGGACGCGACGCTCGTCTGAAGCCCGACTGCGGCGAGGGCTCCCTCTCAATCGAGCATTCGGAGAAGGAGTCATTCGCTGCGCGGTTACTACGAATGGCGAAGGACGGTTAGGTGTTATTGCGAATATATTCGCGCAGCTCGCGATTGAGTCCCGCAGCCTGCTGGGTGCCCTGGTCGAGCAGGGTGACCCATTTCCGGCCCAGTTCGTCGAGTTCTGTGGTCGAGAGCAAATAGCTGCTCTGCACAATAATTTCGAGGGCGTTGCTTAGATCATGCGCCAGTTTGCGAATCGCGTTTGCCTGTGCTTCCGGAATCTTCGCGACGCCAGCAGCTCCGGTGGTTTCTCTCACAAGGGGGAACCTCTGTAATCAGTAATAATGGATGAAATCAAAAAGCACAACGGCTAAAGAAGCAGGATCGGTCGCCGTCGTTTGTGGCCGCGTTGACACATGCGCGAGCGTTTGTGACACTTAAGATTCACTAGCTGCCTGTCCTCTATGTTGCTTAGGACATTCACCGTTGCCGAAGTGGCGGAATTGGCAGACGCGCATGGTTCAGGTCCATGTACCCGCAAGGGTGTGGGGGTTCGAGTCCCTTCTTCGGCACCAAAGTTTGAATCGGAGGGACTGGAATGCTCCAGTCCCCTTCGTCCTGAAAGCAGCGCAGTTTGAACGCACCGCAAGCGACACACCTCAAGAAGATAGTCGCCGCAACGCGCGCCAGTCTGGCTCGGCGGAAGGCGGCCACTTCGCACGAGGAACTGCAAGAGCGTGCGCGGCAACATCGACCGCGGGGATTTGCCGCCGCACTGCGCGCCAGTGCGGCGGCCGGCCCGGCGATCATCGCGGAGCTGAAGAAGGCGTCACCGTCGCGCGGCCTGATACGCGCGGCCTTCGATGCGGGTACTCTTGCTGCTGAGATGGCCGACGCTGGCGCAGCAGCGCTGTCAGTGCTGACCGAGGAGGAATTCTTTCAGGGTTCACTTGAAAACTTGCGCGCTGCGTCAAACGGCGTCAACGTGCCGTGTCTGCGCAAGGATTTCATCGTCGATGCGTTTCAGATCACTGAAGCGCGTGCGTATGGGGCGGATGCTGTGCTGCTGATTGCTGCTGCGCTCGAGTACGGGGAGCTTGTTGATCTGCGCGAAGCTGCCGCCATGATGGAGCTCGACGTCTTGTGTGAAGTGCACAACGAAGAAGAGTTGATGCGGGTCATCGATCTGAACTGCGAAATGGTTGGAGTCAATAGCCGCAATTTGAAAACTCTCGAAGTCAATCTCGGAGTCGCGCAAGATCTGGCGGATGCCCTGCCGCGCGCTTGTGTTCGCGTCGCCGAAAGCGGTATTCACTCCGCCGAAGATCTGCGGCGCCTGCGCGCCTGCGGCTACGAGGCTTTCTTGATCGGCGAGTCTCTGATGAAGCAACCAGATCCGGGCGCTGCGCTGCGGGCGCTGCTTGCGGCGGGGCAGGAAGCGTGAGCTGCATGTGGGTGAAGATTTGCGGAAACACGTCTTTCGAAGATGCAGAGCATGCGATCCACTCGGGCGCCGACGCAGTAGGATTCGTCTTCGCGGCAGAGAGCAAACGGTGTGTCACTGTAGAACAGGTTGCTGATATAACCGCGCATTTGCCGCCGACGGCGGAGAAGGTCGGTGTATTCGTTGAACAGAGCGCCGCAGAGATCGCCGACATCGTTCTCGCTGCGGGCCTGACCGGCGTACAGATGCACATTCCGAATCTCGAGACAGCAGCGGACTATGCCGCCCGCTTGCGCGAGAAGCTAGGCGATCGTAGACAACCACTTCGCCTGATGCAGGTACTGCATTTCAGAGCGGCAGCCTTGGACGACTTCGCAGAGAACGTGGCACAACTTGGCAGGAATCATGCAATCGATGCGGTGCTGATCGATTCTCGCATCGGCGATGCGGTGGGCGGCACAGGCATCGCATATGACTGGCTCGCAGCGCGGAAAAGCCTCCTGCGTGCTGCGCCGCACCCGCGTCTGATTGTCGCGGGCGGCCTGACTCCCGACAACGTTCGACAAGCTATTCAGACGCTGGCGCCCTGGGGCGTCGACGTCGCAAGTGGGGTTGAGACGGTGGCCGGGAAGAAGGACCCGTTGAAGGTGGAGAGCTTTATTTCGAGCGCACGCCAAGCGGGTGCCGAGGTGCGCAAGACAGCATCGGTGGCGGGAGCTTAAGCTTGAATAAGAAGCAAGAGAGTGGAGACCATCGCGCGTGAGTGTACCGGCACATCTTGATTCTGTTATCTCGTCGACCCCCGGGCGTTTTGGCGCATATGGCGGACGGTATGTTCCAGAGACGCTGATGGCAGCGCTCGAGGAATTGCAGGAAGCGTACGAAGCAGCGAAACTCGACGCGTCCTTTCAGCAGGAACTCGAGCGTCTGCTACATCAGTACGCCGGGCGCCCGACTCCGCTGTTCCTGGCGCAGCGATTGAGCGACCAGCTTGGCGGCGCAAAGATTTATCTCAAGCGCGAAGACCTGTTGCACACCGGCGCGCACAAGATCAACAACTGCATCGGACAGGCGTTGTTGGCACGCCGCATGGGCAAGAAGCGCATCATCGCGGAAACCGGTGCAGGTCAGCACGGCGTCGCGACGGCGACCGTGTGTGCGCTCTTCGGCCTTGAGTGCGTTGTCTACATGGGCGAGGAGGACATGGAGCGGCAGGCGCTGAATGTTCTGCGTATGCGCCTTCTAGGCGCAGAAGTGCGCGGCGTGTCGGCGGGCTCAAAGACGCTGAAAGACGCGATCAACGAAGCGATGCGCGACTGGGTCACAAATGTGCGCACAACCCACTACCTGCTGGGCAGCGTGCTCGGCGCGCATCCGTATCCGATGATGGTGCGCGATTTTCACCGCGTGATCGGACGCGAAGCGCGGGAGCAAATTCTGGAGCAGGAAGGGAAGTTGCCGAACGCCATTATCGCGTGTGTCGGTGGGGGCTCGAATGCGATCGGAGTGTTCTTCGAATTTATTCCTGACGCGAATGTGCGGTTGATTGGAGTCGAAGCTGGCGGTCGAGGTGATTCGCTCGGCGATCACGCTGCCCGATTTTTCAAAGGACCCGGTGGAGGCACCCCGGGCGTGCTGCAGGGAACTTACTCATACGTGTTGCAGGATGACGCTGGCCAGGTCGCGCTCACGCACTCCGTTTCTGCTGGTCTCGACTATCCCTCTGTCGGGCCGGAGCACGCAGCATTGCATGACGCGGGGCGCGCGGAATATGTCTCTGCGACCGATAATGCGGCACTCGAAGCAACTGTGCGGCTCGCTCGCACCGAAGGTATAGTGCCTGCGCTTGAATCGGCCCATGCCGTTGCCGAAGCGATTCGTATCGCGCCGGGCATGTCTCGCCAAGATGTGTTGCTGGTGAATCTGTCTGGCCGCGGAGATAAAGACCTCGGCATTCTCGCTCGCGAATTGAAGTGGGGGCTTTAGCGCGGATGCCGATTCACTTTGCACGCAAGCCCGGTCTGGTGGTGTATCTCACGATCGGCGATCCTGATATTGAGATTTCGGAACGCGTTGCGATAGCCGCTATCGATGTGGGCGCGGACGTGATTGAGCTTGGCGTCCCATTCAGTGACCCGGTTGCGGATGGGCCTGTGATTCAGCGCGCCAGTGAGCGCGCGGTTGCGAGGCATGTCTCGATACGCGACGTGCTGGCGGTCGCCGCGAATGTGCGGCGCGCGCGGCCGAATGCCGGGCTGATCGTGTTTTCGTATTTGAATCCCGTATTGCGGTACGGGCTTGAAACGTTCTGCATCGCAGCGAAGAACGCCGGCGTCGACGGTGCGTTGCTGACGGATCTTACAATTGACGAAGCCGGCGAGTATCGCACGCTGATGCGGCGCCACGAGTTGGCCCCGATCTTCCTCGCCGCGCCGACCAGCAGCGACGAGCGCTTAAAACGAATCGCTGAGGCGAGCGAAGGGTTTGTCTATGCGATTTCGCGCACCGGGACCACGGGTAAACAGCGCGACGTGGATTCGGATGCTGGCGCCCTCGTGGCGCGGTTGCGCAAGTACACTACGCTGCCGATCGCTGTCGGATTCGGCATCTCAGACGCAAGTCATGTCGCTGCGGTGGGTAAATTTGCCGATGCCGCTGTGGTTGGAAGCGCCATTGTCGCGGCGATTGAGAAGGCAGGCCACGACGATGCTCCGCATGCCGTGGCCACACTCCTCGCGCAGCTACGTTCGGGTTAACTCCTCAGCTAACTCTTCCGTCTCCAGTGAAGATGGGTGCGCTTTACGCGTCAGCACGTAATAGACCGTTGGCGTTACGATAAGCGATAGCACCAGCGAGATCAGCAACCCTCCGATAACAGCGATCGCCAACGGCTGCAACATCTGCGAACCCGCGCCAAGAGCGAACGCGAGCGGCAACATGCCTGTAATCGCCGCGAGTGCTGTCATCAGAATCGGACGCAGACGGCGCCTGCCCGCGTGCACGATCGCGTCGAATGGAGACATCCCTTGCGCCAGAAATTTCTGTTCCGCGTCGAGCAACAGGATTCCATTTTTTGCAACGATGCCGATGACCATAATTACGCCCATAAACGACGCCACATTGAAGCTGGTGTTCGTAACGAGCAGCGCAAAAACCACACCTGTGATCGAGAGTACAGACGACGCGAGGATGGCCGTCGGAGCCGAGAAATTGCGGAACTCAGCCAGCAGCACACCAAACACCAGCACAAGCGCGAGGATGAGAACCCGCAGCAGTTCATGGAATGATTTCTGCTGCTCCTCGTAGGTTCCGCCATACGTGATGCGCACCTGCGGCGGCAGATGGAGAGCCGTTACTGCGGTTTGCACTCTCTTGATGGCTGTTCCAAGGTCAGATCCTTCAAGGCGCCCGGTCACGCTTACCAACCGCTGGAGATTTTCGCGGCGGATTTCCGGCTGTCCGGGCAACTGCTGGATGTCGGCGAGTGAGCCGAGTGTAGCGGTGCGTCCGGTCTGGCTGTTGAAGACCGTGCCAGTGATCGTGTCGAGTGAGTCGCGGTATTGCGGTCCAAAGCGGATGCGGACTGGATAGGCGCGACCAGTATTGATC
>DATMOZ010000249.1:0-6007 GCA_035567995.1 Acidobacteriaceae bacterium | reverse complement strand
TACTATTCCGTATCGTCTAATTGTAGCAGGAGAACAGTCATGCGCAATCCCGTCTTGTGACGCTTCTGAGAAAGCGGGAGCGTCCCATCTCATCGCGGCGATCGGCTTCTTCGTCATGATCCTGGCAGACGCCGCTTTCCACCAGGCCGGGCCTTAGGGCGCGACTTCCAGCTTGCTGCCAACCAAAGAATTACTGAAGAGGAAACGACAAAATGAACATGAAAACAGACGTGGATAGTTCGATGTTGAGAATGAATTCGCCGCTGTTCTGGTGCGCTCTCGTGATACCGGTCGCCATCATCGGGATCGGCACCAATTTCTTACTCAACCCGGTTGGAGCATCAACCGCCTTCGGCATTCCAATCCACGACCCCGCCGCCTTTCCTTTCATGTGGACCAAGGGTATTCGCGACATCTTTTCGGGACTGGTAATCCTGGCGTTTCTCTTGAGGGGAGACCGACGCACAACCTCAGCACTCTACGCTATTGCAATTTTCATCCCGTTGTGTGACGGGCTGGTCATTCTGAAGCATCTTGGCTTTGCGCCACCCATCTTTATGCATTGGGGAACAGCGCTTTACATGATGATCGTTGCCGCGTTTCTCCTTAGAAACCCCGGCGTAAGTCGAGGATGCCTAGGAAATATGGAGTCGATAACTTGATTGACTGCCGCGTGGCTGCGAGCGATCCTAGTGATGCTTGTCCGCCGCCGCGTACCTACAACAAGAGGGAATTGAATGCGTGAATACCTGATGCCGATTTTCGTGGTCGCTGCTCTGGCGCTGGCCGGCTGCAACAAGTCGAAGTCGCCGGAAGATGTGTCGAAGGACGTAGCCAAGGCCGAGCAGAAGGCGAGCAACGAGGTGACGAAGAGCGAAGAACGCGCGCAGAGTGCGCTGGATAAATCGTACGAGAAGATCAATGAGCAGGAGATTAAATTCAATAACGACGCCGCACACCAAACCTACAATGTGGCCGTCGCAAAAGCCGATGGCAACCGCAAAGTGGCCCTGGCGACCTGTGAATCGCAGACCGGCGATGCTCAAAGGGCGTGCAAGGACCAGGCGGAAGTCGACTACAAGACGGCGCGCGCCGATGCCAGGGCCAGCGCCGAGGTGGCCGTGCAGCAGAAGTAACACTGACCGCCGGCGGCGGACCTATGCGAGCGGGCTCGCAAATTTCACCATCATGACCTCGTCGACATACGTGGACTCCGCCGCGCGCTTGTACGCTCCGCGCTGAACCCCTTCGCGCTCGAATCCGAGCTTGCGGTAGAAGGCAAGTCCGCGCGGATTGTCCGCCTCCACTTGGAGCTCGAATCGCAGCACGCCGCTTTGCTCGAGGCGGGTGAGCACATCTTGCAGCATCGCCGCGGCATATCCGCTCCCGTGAAATTGTGGCGACACTGCGAGCGGCCCTAGTTGCACAACATGGCTCGATCTGCCGGGCAAGCGCGTGGCCTTGCAAAATCCAACGACTGTGCCGTCGACCTCGTAGACGAAAAAATCGGCGCTCTCGAGCAGACTCCGGAAGATACCGCTGAAGCGATGTGCATCGACGCCCGCCGCAATGCTCCAAGCGTTGCCCCCGCTTCGCATAAAAGTAACTGTGCGCCCTGAGGTGCTACGGCGCCGGCGATAAATTCTGTTGCAAGAACGTGTCTAGTTCCTTCAGCACCTGCGTGCGGGTTTCCGTTCGCGATAGCCAGTGGTCCTCGCCCGTGAGGGTGCTTACCAAAACGGTTTTTTGGGCAGATTTGAGCGCACGCGCCATGCGCTCGGACTGTTCGTTCGGCACTACGCCGTCTCCCGTGCCATAGACGATCAGGACCGGAGCCTTGAATGCCTTTGCAAATCTGACCGGCGATTTTGCAGCGAGATTGGGATCCCCGGGTGCGCCGATGTGCGCTTTCCAATCGGCAAGCGACGTCGATGATGTGCCGTACAACAGCTGCACCGTCTCGCTCAGCAACGCAGGTAAGTCGCTGACGCCGTTGATGCTGACCGCGCAGGCGTACAGATCGGGTGTAAACGCGGCGCCTGCCAGAGCAGCGTAACCACCATAAGAGGCCCCGACGATACAGATTTTGTGCGGGTCGGCTATCTTCCGATCGATCATGGCGTGTACGCCATCGGTGACGTCGTCCTGCATCAGGCCGCCCCATTGGCGATAGCCGGCTTCGCGGAAGGCATCGCCAAAACCCGTGGAGCCGCGAAACTGCGGTTGCAACACGGCATAGCCGCGAGTCGCTAGAAATTGAACCAGCCAATCAAACGTCAAATAGTCGCGCGCTGTCGGGCCGCCGTGCGGCAGTATCACAGTGGGGAATGGCCCCTCGGTTTTGCCGGCGGGCATGGTCAGGTACGCGGGAATCTCGGTACCGTCGCGAGCCTGATAGGTAATCGCCTTGACTTCCCCTAGCTTTACATTCGCGAGTGCCGGATATTCTTCTGCAGCGATATCCGCACGGTGTGTTTTAAAGTCCACTATGTAGTAAACAGGCGGGCTCGAAGGCGTTTCTACAAGCGCCAGAGTTTTCGTACCGTCTTCGGTCCAGCCGTAGATGCTGATTTCCTTGCCTGCGAATGCACGCTGCAACACATCTTGGCGGTGTTTCGATCCCTCATCGAGCCAGTGGATTCGGCTTTTTGCGCCGCTGAGATAAACTCCGATGATGGCGCCTGTATACGGGTCCGTATACACGCTCTCCACGTCCGCATCCGGACTCTCGGCAAGCAGCTCGAGAGGCGAACCGTCGAGTGGTAACGCCCAGGCGCCCCGATGGCTGTGACCATTTGCCGTGAGCAGCACCAGCGCGGATCCATCGGCCAGAAGCCCCTCGAGCTGAGGATGTTCTTTATCGTCTCTACGCAGCAGCTCTTTGATTCCGCCGTCCTCGGTTAGCGCCAGCACTCTGTAAGCATTGTGCAGGAAGTCCCAATCTTCGCGGGCGACCGCATGACCCGTCCGATTGACTACAAATCTGGTCGTGAGGTCATTGCCCGCTTTGATCACCGTGTACTTGCCTGTGTGCGTGTCAACCTCGATCAAGCAATCCACATCGACGTCGTGGCAAGCCCCTCGCGACGACATGACCAACGTGTTGTTCTTTGAAGCTCGTAGTGAAACCAGCTGGCTGGAAAAATCCCGACGATCGGGCAGAATCCGCCCCGGACCGCCGCTGGCATCAAACGCGATGTAGCGGAAGCGCTCCAGAGATGTCTCCAGAGCCGTAAGTGATCGACTGGTCTTGCTCAGCACCAAAATTAGCGTCGCATTGTCTCGCGCCCACGCCAGCGACCGAAGCTTCAAATCTTCGGGAGACTGGAGCAAGCGCTGCACCTTTTTCTCCAGCAGATCGAAGATCACCACGCGCGGCTTTGTTTCATGATGGTCAAACCAAGCCAGATAGTGTCCGTCTGAGCTAAGCACGACGTCTGTCTCAACCGGAAGGGTGCCGAACGCTTCGACCGGCGGCGGTTCATCGGCAGCGACGGGGTAAATTCCGAAGCAAGCGGCGACACTGGAAATCAACACGGTCACAAGGCGCGCAATCCTTGGCATGGTAGATCCCTTGGTTGTTGTTCTTCTGTAAAACTATTCTAAGGTATCGGCGAACCAAATTCGAAAAGCGCGAGAGTCAGGCAAAATGCTGCAGCGCACCTTTTGCCCGACACGGGGCGGCTCAGCGTGCTCCTGCGCGGGTTGTGCGACGGATGGCGCGAAACATACCGCTGCGATCGGACTGCCAGCGGCGCCGACCAACGATGGAGAAGAGTGTCTTGGCGCTTCGGGGCTCGATGTGCGCGACACGAGAGGAGGAATCGTACACCAATGGTTCGCCCAGCAAGCGGCCCGCCTCGGCGGGTGCCACTGCCTCAAATCCCATGATCCAATCGGGGAATTCGCGTTCCGCAACCGGCTCGCGAAGGATGGCGCGCATTTCGCGTTTCGAGGCAACGATCTCCTGGAACGCCGCATCGACCTTGTGAGCCTCGCCTTCGAGCAACAACAAGAGACAGCCGCCCACGTAGAGCATCATTCCAGAGACGTCATTCTTGCGATTCGCCTTGCGTGCCTCCTTCAGAAATTCAGCCGTGTCGTGCTCTGAATTCTCCGGCGCGGCCGCGCCGACGTAGATGACGTGGATGAGATCTTCCATGGACACTCCTCGGCTCTGGGTCACCCTAGATTAGAGATATCGGGGAGCGCGGTGCAGCCAAGTTTGGCGATTTGAGACGTGCGTAGCGCTGATCGCAGATGAGCTGCGTGATCTCGATGCCGGTGGTAAGGGTTGACCCTACAGTGAGGATCAAAATCCGGGGGCGCTGCACGCCAGAGCGGCGCGCGAATGCAGCCAGCTGTTCCTGATACCAAGCATGTTGTTGGAGGCGGCTTCCTCGGCCGGGGAACTATGGCTGAGATTCGGCGCATAGTAATTTGCGCTTCTTCAATACAGAAAAACGATCATTATCGACGCTGTCTACTGATGATCAAATCCCTCAGCGCGGCATTTTCGGACGAAGGGTCGCCCTTTCGCCAAGCCATGAGCAGGTCAGCCTCTATGGCGGGCGGGGTCAGGCGGCGGGTCGTGACATTCCTGAACTCCAGACTTTCGGCATAATCTGGGAGCAGAGTGTAGCCTTCGCCAAGGCTGACGAGCGTGAGCCCGGTCAGCACATCCACGACCTGATGGACCGTGTTCAGCTTAACCCCTCTCTCGTGAGCCGCGGCGCGGACAAGGTCGAACAAATTACCGCTGTGCACCGGAGAAACTTCAATGAACGGGTAGCCCGACAGCTGCGCGAAGTCGAGCGGCCCTTCGCCGGCCAACGGATGGCCAGCTGGCAAAACCGCAAGGAGCTGCTCACGCAAAACCGGAATTGCCTCCAGTCTTGGCTCGTGGATGGGAGGGCGCAGAAACGCAAGATCGATTTCGTTGCGGAGTAACGCCTCGCGCTGCTGCAGCGTCGTCATTGAGCGAAACTCAAGACGCAGCTTGGGGAAGCTGGCGCGCAGCGAGGTCAGGGTGCTCGGGAAAAGCTTAATCTCGGCGGCCGGTCCAAAGCCGAGCACCAGCGTGCTTTCGCCGGCCTGCGCAGCTTGTCTCGCGCTGGCGATGGCGCGGCGCGCCTGCGCCAGAGTCAAGCGTGCTTCGTCGAGAAACGCAGTGCCAGCCACAGTGAGTTTCACGCTGCGCTTAGTGCGAATGAGAAGCGCCACGCCGACCTGCTGCTCCAGATCCTGGATCTGCTGGCTGAGCGAGGGCTGGGCGGTGTTAAGGCGCTGCGCCGCGCGGGTGAAGTTCAGTTCCTCCGCCACAGCAACGAAATAACGCAAATGCCGCAGTTCCATGCGGCTAGTTAGACGCAAAATGTCTAACTGTGCAAGCTTCAAAATATTTCAGGCCGCGTAATCCGGTGGGTAACATCTCTTCACGTGAAGTCCGTCCGCGCCAAATTAGATCTGCATGTCCTCGTGAATCCTGCAACGCAGGAAACTCGATATGCCCTGCCTGCTATTGCCCATACCAAGGGAGACAATCGCTGATGAAAGTTCGTCAGGTATCCCACGCGATTGGGGCGGAAATCACTGAGATTGATTTGAGCCGCCCGCTGAGCGACGCACAGTGGAAGGATATTTATGCAGCTTGGCTGAAGTACGTTGTCCTTATCTTCCCGGGCCAGAAGTTGTCACCGGAGCAGTTGATTGCTTTTGCTGGCCGTTTCGGACCGTTGGACGATCATCGCGAAGACACAGCATCCAGGCTTGACGGCTATCCAGAAATTTTTCTCATTGGCAACCACATGGTCAATGGGAAGCTGTCGAGAACCCGAGATGTCGGCCGGCTGTGGCACTCGGATCATTCGTATACCACTCAACCGACTTTGATCAGCATGCTCTACTGCCGAAGCCTGCCTCCGACGGGAGGGACAACTGCGTTCTCCAACATGTATATGGCGTACGACACGCTTTCGGACACCATGAAAGGAATGCTTGACAAGCT
>DATMOZ010000248.1:0-4696 GCA_035567995.1 Acidobacteriaceae bacterium | reverse complement strand
CCGGCGTTTTGATAATCGATCGCCATGAACCTGCCGCCCGGCTTCAAATCGCAGAGCAGGGGAGTGCGTCGCGAAATTTCATCGAAATCATCCACGCTTAGCGGAATGCCAAGCTCGTGCGCAATCGCGATGAAGTGCAGTACTGCGTTGGTAGATCCGCCGGAAGCGGCTACGCTGGTGATTGCATTCTCAATCGCTTCGCGCGTCAGAATGCGGCTCGGTTTGAGCCCTGCGCGCGCCAGATCCATCACCATCGCGCCGGCCTTCCGGCACGCCGCCGCTTTGTCTCCAGAAAGGGCCGCGACGCCAGAGATGCCCATCGGCGAGATGCCGAGAAACTCACACGCCATGGCCATTGTGTTTGCCGTGAACTGGCCGCCACACGCGCCGGCGCCTGGGCAGGCGCTGTCTTCCAGCTCCGCCAGTCCGGCATCATCCAGTGTGCCGCGGGCATGTGCGCCCACTCCTTCAAACACATCCTGCACGGTGACGTCTTTGCCGCGGAAATGGCCGGGCGCAATCGAGCCGCCGTAAAGCATCAGCGATGGAATATCTAATCGTGCAAGCGCCATTACTGCGGCCGGCATGTTCTTGTCGCAGCCCGCAATCGCGACCAGGCCATCGAAGAGATTTCCGCGCGCAACGAGTTCGATCGAGTCCGCAATCACTTCTCGGCTGACCAGCGAGGCTTTCATGCCCGCGGTGCCCATCGTGATGCCATCAGAGATCGTCACCGTGTTGAACTCCATCGGTGTTCCCCCGGCGTCGCGCACGCCCTGCTTTACTGCCTCAGCAAGAATGCGCAGGTGAAAGTTGCACGGTCCTATCTCGGTCCACGTGTTCGCGATACCGATGATCGGCTTGTGCAGGTCCTCGCGCGTAAATCCCACGGCCCGCAGCATCGCCCGCGCTGGAGCCCGGCTTGCTCCCTCAGTCAGCGCGATGCTGTTGCGCTTCGCTGCGTCGAGTTTGCCGTTGCTGCTCACGCGCACGTCCTCATCGTGGACTCAGCCAGCGTTCGGTGTCATGCCGTTTCTCGTAGCGGTCGAGCGCTTCCGCATGCCGCAGCGTAAGGGCGATATCGTCAAGGCCGTCGAGCAGGCACTCGCGGCGGAACGGATCCACTTCAAAGCGTGCGTGGTAGCCGTGGCTGTCTCGAACCGTTTGATCTTCGAGCGAAACGGTCAGCGAATGATTCTCTTCATCACGAGCGCGCTGCATCAACAGAGCGACGCCTGCCTCAGGCAGCGTGACCGCGAGAATGCCGTTCTTGCCCGCGTTTGAATAGAAGATGTCCGCAAACGAAGGAGCTATCACGCACCGAAATCCAAAATCATTCAGCGCCCAAGCCGCGTGTTCACGCGAGGAGCCGCAACCGAAATTCTTGCCTGCAAGCAGAATCTTTGCGCCCGCGTGCCGAGGCTTGTTCAGAACAAAGTCAGGGTCGGGCGAGCCGTCAGCGGTCCGGCGCCAATCGAAGAAAAGGAACTCACCGTAGCCGGTCCGTTCGATCCGCTTGAGAAACTGCTTCGGGATGATCTGGTCCGTATCCACATTGCTGCGATCGAGCGGAGCAGCAATTGACGTTAATGTGCGAAATGGCTGCATAGTTAGTTGCGATACTCCCAGTCGCGTACGTCAGTGAAGTGTCCGGTAACCGCCGCCGCCGCGGCCATCTGCGGACTGACGAGGTGGGTGCGCCCTCCGCGGCCCTGGCGGCCCTCAAAATTACGATTGCTGGTCGAGGCGCAACGCTCGCCGGGCTCGAGAATATCGGGGTTCATGCCAAGGCACATCGAACAACCCGGCTCTCGCCAGTCAAAACCTGCCTCGCGAAAAACGCGATCTAGACCCTCTTGCTCGGCCTGCTGCTTTACCTGCTGTGAACCCGGCACCACCATCGCGCGGACATGCGTGTTCACGTGATAGCCCGCGACAATCTTTGCCGCCGCGCGCAGATCTTCGATCCGGGAATTGGTACAGGAGCCAATGAAGACGCGATCAATCTCGATGTCCTGGATTCGCGTTCCCGGCGTGAGCGCCATGTATTTCAGCGCGCTCTCAAGTGAATGACGGTCCGCCTCGTTCTCTGTTGCCGCGGGATCAGGGACTGTATCGCTTACCGATGCGACCATGCCCGGGCTGGTGCCCCAGGTCACGTAGGGAAGCAGGTCCGCCGCATCAATCACCAGCTCACGGTCGAAGTTCGCGCCGTCGTCCGATTTCAATGCAAGCCACTCCTTCTTCGCGCGTTCCCACTCCGCGCCCCTGGGCGAGAAACGACGTCCTTCGAGATACGCCACGGTCTTCTCATCCGGGGCGATCATCCCCGCGCGCGCGCCGGCCTCGATGCTCATGTTGCAAAGCGTCATCCTGCCTTCCATCGACAGGGCGCGAATGGCGGAGCCTGCGTACTCGATCACGCATCCCGTCGCGCCGTCGGTTCCGATGCGCCCGATGATGCCGAGCGCGATGTCTTTTGCCGTCACTGCGGGTGGCAACTCGCCTTCGACCGAGATGCGAAACGTCTTTGCTCTCGCCTGTTGAAGGCACTGCGTTGCCATCACGTGCTCGACTTCAGAGGTTCCGATGCCAAATGCGAGCGCACCAAATGCACCGTGGGTCGACGTGTGGCTGTCGCCGCAGACGATCGTCATGCCCGGCTTGGTCAAGCCTAGTTCTGGGCCGATCACGTGCACGATTCCCTGATTAGGAGAATCGATGTCGAACAACTGAATACCGAATTCCTTGCAGTTGGCTCGCAGCGTGGAAATCTGCTTTGCCGCGATCTGATCGTGAATGACAAAACGGTCTGGGGTCGTTGGCACATTGTGGTCGACAGTCGCCGCGCAACGGTCCGGTCTCCGCACTTTGCGCCCGCTCAGGCGCAATCCTTCAAAGGCCTGCGGAGAGGTGACCTCATGGATCAAATGCAGATCAACGTACAACAGCGCAGGCTCGCCCGCCGGTTCCGCTACGACGTGTGATTGCCACACTTTTTCGAACAACGTTCGTTTCAATTGACTCATAGTCTCCGATTCAACTCTGCTAGACAGCGTGCATGGCGTTGCGGCGGTCGATCATCTCGTTCACCGCGCCGTGCAACAATTCGCCCATCTCGCGCGTGGTCACCGCCTGCTGGCCGGTGCGCGATCCGCGGATCAGGTCTGCAGTGCGGTAGCCCTGCTCAAGCACGCGATTCACCGCTGTTTCAACCGCCTGCGCATCCTGTTCCAGACCGGCCGTGTGCCGCAGCAACATTGCAGCCGTCAGGATTGCACCCAAAGGATTGGCTTTTCCTGTGCCGGCGATATCCGGCGCTGAGCCGTGTACCGGCTCGTACAAATTGACTGCTCCGCCTATGGTTGCCGACGGCAGCATACCGAGTGAGCCGGTAATAACCGCTGCCTCATCGCTGAGGATGTCGCCGAACAGATTTTCGGTAACGACGACATCAAAGTTCCGCGGAGTATTCATGATGTGCATCGCACACGCGTCAACGTACTGGTGCTCCAGCGTCACGTCAGGAAAGTCTTTGCCTACCTGCGTCACCGCGTCGCGCCACAGTTGCGACACCTCAAGCACATTTGCCTTGTCAACCGATGTCACTTTCTTCCGGCGCTTACGTGCCAGCTCAAAGGCAACGCGGGCGACTCGTTGCACTTCGCCGCGCGTGTATCGCATCGTGTTCCACGCGGCATCTGCCGACTTATCCCATGCGCGCGGTTCTCCGAAGTAGAGACCGCCCAGCAACTCCCGCACGAACAAGATATCTGTGCCTGCCGTCACGCCCGCCCGCAACGGAGAATTATCCGCGAGGGATGGGTACGCAATCGAAGGCCGCAGGTTCGCATATCCACCCAGCGCCTGCCGCAACTGCAGCAGACCTGCTTCCGGGCGACGGTCAGGCGGGAGAGCGTTCCACTCGTTTCCTCCCACAGCCCCAAGCAGCACGGCGTCGCTGTCCAACGCAAGGTCGAGAGTCTCCGCGGGCAACGGGGAGCCAGCCTCGCGAATGGCAGCGCCGCCGATCAGTGCGCTGGCAAAATGGAACTCATATCCGCCCAGGTCCGCGATCGTGCGCAGAATCGCAACCGCCTGGTGTGTAACCTCTGGGCCGATACCATCTCCGGCAAGTACCGCAACTTTCATCCGCACCTCGACATGCCCTCTCAACTTCGATGAACTAGTTTTAGAAGTTTGCCGTCGCGTGCCGGCCCTCTTGCCGTGATGGCAGCGCGCTCAACAGCGAAATCAGGTCCTGGTCATAGATCCGCTTTTTGCGGTCGGCCAGTTTTACAAAGCATTGATACGCAATTTCAACATCGCTGGCGTTCAGCGTGTGTCCCAACTCTGCGAAGCGGCTGCGCAATGCATGCCGGCCAGAATGTTTGCCCAGCACCATGCGGTTCTTCTGAACGCCGACCGATTCCGGCGTCATGATCTCGTAGCAGAGTGGATTTGCCAGCACGCCATGCTGATGAATACCGGCCTCATGCGCGAACGCATTGTCTCCGACCACCGCTTTGTTTGGCGCGGGGCCGAAGCTGATGCAGTCTGCGAGCATCTGGCTGGTTGGATACAACTGCTCCATGCAGATCCCGTTCGTGAACGGCAGTTGGTCGCCGCGCACTTTCATCGCAGCGGCAATCTCTTCGAGGGCCGCATTGCCCGCGCGTTCGCCGATGCCGTTGAT